>PWTO01000086.1 GCA_003562815.1 Chromatiaceae bacterium
GAGGGCGGCGCATCGATCAGCTTATCGGCTTGGCACGATGCGCCGCGTGGTCCCGCTACATCGCCATCTCAAGATCGTCCTGGACGGCGTCGATGCCCGCCTGAGCACAGGCCTCATCGGTTTCGCCTGTCGGCGCGCCGCTGACGCCCACGCCACCGACCAAGGCACCGCCGACTTGGATCGGCAGACCGCCAGCCGACATCACTAGGAAGTCCTGGCGACCGACGGCGGTATCCGCGCGCGGCTCCAGCGCAGAGGTCGCGGCGTTGAAGTTCACGGCGGTATAGGCCTTCTTGGCGCTGATCGGGATCGTGATCGGGGCGGCAATGGTGTCACGCAACTGGGTCTGGACGACGCCGTCGCGGTCGACGACGGTGACGCCGATCTGAATCCCCTCCTCGCGGCAGGCGTCGATAGTGGCCTGAGCGATGCGCTGCGCGGTCTCCAAGGATAAGCGCTTCATCGAGACCATCATCGGCCCTTCGGCCGCGCTCGCGGCACCGGCCGATAAGGTGCCGACGAGCGCCAGCGCGAGGCTTGAGGAGACGAGTGTCTTTGTTGTCATGCGTGCGTTCTCCGCAGTTGGGTGGGTGGTGACAGGCCATCGGCGAACAGCGTGCGGGTCAGGGTCGGCACCTGGGATCGGCATCTGGGCGCATCACCCAGGATTGGCCATCAGAGCAGTGGTCGCCAATGCTCAGCGACCGCCGAAATGCTCAACGATGTACTCATCGACCATCGTCTTGAAGCGCGCGGCGATCTCCGGGCCTTTCAGGGTGGTCACCTTCTCGCCGTCGATATAGACCGGGGCCGACGGCTGCTCGCCGGTGCCGGGCAGGCTGATGCCGATGTTGGCGTGTTTGCTCTCGCCCGGGCCGTTGACGACACAGCCCATCACGGCCACCTGCAGCGTCTCGACCCCCGGATAGGTCTCGCGCCAGACCGGCATCTGATCGCGCAGATAGCCCTGGATATCCTCGGCCAGTTCCTGGAAGACGGTGCTGGTGGTGCGACCACAGCCGGGGCAAGCCGTGACCATGGGGGCAAAGGAGCGCATTCCCATGGTCTGCAGGATCTCTTGGGCGACGATCACCTCGCGGGTGCGCGATTCACCCGGCGCCGGCGTTAGCGAGACGCGGATGGTGTCGCCGATGCCCTCTTGCAGCAACACCGAGAGCGCGGCGGTCGAGGCGACGATGCCCTTCGAGCCCATCCCGGCCTCGGTCAAGCCCAGGTGCAGCGCGTGATCGCTGCGCGCGGCGAGCAGTCGATAGACCGCGATCAAATCCTGCACCCCGCTCATCTTGCAGGAGAGGATGATGTGGTCGCGCCCGAGCCCCAGCTCTTCGGCACGCAGCGCACTGCCGAGCGCCGATTCGACCATCGCCTCGCGCATGATCTCATCGGCCGGCTTAGGGCTGGCCGAGCGGGCGTTCTCGTCCATCATGCGCACTACCAACTCCGGGTCGAGGCTGCCCCAGTTGACGCCAATGCGCACCGGGCGATCGTAGCGGCAGGCGATCTCGATCATGGTCGCGAACTGGCTGTCGCGCTTCTCGCCACGGCCGACGTTGCCGGGATTGATCCGATACTTGGCCAGGGCCTCGGCGCAGGCGGGATAGTCGCTGAGCAAGCGATGGCCATTGAAGTGGAAGTCACCGATCAGCGGCACCGCCGCATCCATCGCCTCGAGACGCTCGCGAATGCGCGGCACGGCGGCCGCAGCGGTCTCGTTATTGACCGTGAGGCGCACGAACTCGGAGCCGGCACGGGCCAGCTCAGCGCATTGGGTCACGGTCGAGTCGATATCGGCGGTATCGGTATTGGTCATCGATTGCACGCGCACTGGTGCATCGCCGCCGACCGGCAGCCCGCCGATCATGACCTGGGCCGATTGACGCCGTTGAATACCAAACTGATTGCTCATGTTGTCCTCGATAGAGTGGTGCCGGAGAGACCGAATCATGCCCGCCGTTCGGATCCTGCGTGGATAGCCACCCGGCTTGGATATCGGGCGTGGATCAGGCGAGCGAGCGCAGGCGCTGGACGATCTCCAGATAATCGGGATGTTCGGGGGTGAGCACGCCATGCCTGACCAGGAAGTCGATGATCACCAGGTTACAGTTGAGCTTGAATGCATTCGTCTCGCGCACGCGTTCGGCGACCTGCTCGATCGGCATCAGCTCGAAGCCGGCGACCTCGCCATCCTGACACTGCGGCTCGAAATCCGCCGGCAGCTCCAGATCGTAGCAGTACATCACATCCGGCTTCAGCCCGCGCTTGGACGCGCGACAATAGCTGATGGCGCCGACCGAGACCGCGCGATCGGCCAGCGTCGCCGGCATGCCCGCCTCTTCCGCGCACTCCTTGCGGATGTTCTCGCGCAAGCTGAGGCCCCAGGGTAAGCCACCTGCGACCATGTTATCGAGCCGGTTCGGATACACACGTCGATCCGCCGCGCGGCGCGCGATCCACATGCGCAGGCCATCGTCAGCGCGCACGAACCCATTGATGTGCTGGCCGAAGGCGCGTATTCCAAAGTAAGGCGCGCAGGCGCGATCGATCAGGAAACGTGCATCCTCGCGCCGGCCGCTCGTCACCGGGTAGTCCTCGCCGTGGCGGTAGCGGATGAGTCCGCGCGCGATCAGCGTATCGCACAGCTGTGCCATGGCCTCGGTGCGCAACGCGAATCCGCTCGGCGCGCTCGTCCAATGCAAGCCCTCGTCGGCGCGCGCGAAGCTTGTGCCCAACAGCCCGCACAGGGCGTCGGCAAACTCCCGGCGCACCATCCCGAGTCGTTCGCCGGCGACGATGAAAGGCGTGAAATCCCCAGTGGCCCAGCGATTGCAGTCGTCGATGCGCTCAAGGAAGCTCATCGGTTAGTGCTGCTCTTGCTTGACGATCTCCCACAGCCGATCCATCTCGGCGCGTTGGGAGCGCGCCGGCACCTGCCCGGCGGCACGCAGACAGACCTCGATGCGCTGGAAGCGGCGCTCGAAACGGTGATTGGCCGCGCGCAGTGCCTGCTCGGCATCGACCCCGAGATGTCGCGCCAGGTTGACGCAGGAGAACAGCAGATCGCCCAACTCGTGTACGCGCTCGGTGGGATCGGCATGCGCGGCGAAGGTCTCCTCGCACTCGCGCAGTTCTTCATGGATCTTCTCGACGGCATGGTTCAGGTCGTCGAGGTCGAAACCGACATTGGCGGCACGCTTCTGCAGCTTCTCGGCCCGCACCAACGCTGGCAAAGCCTCGGCGACGCCATCCAGCACGCTGATATGCGGGCGCTCATGCTTGGCCTCGCGCTCGTCGGCCTTCATGCGCTCCCAATTCGCGCGCACCTCGGCCTCGGACTCGACCCGCACATCGCCGAACACATGCGGATGGCGACGGATCATCTTGTCGCAGATCGCCTCGATCACGTCCTCGAAGCTGAACGCCTCGCGCTCCTCGGCCATGCGCGCGTAGATCGCGACCTGGAACAACAGATCGCCGAGTTCCTCGCGCAACTCGGGCATGTCGTCGTTCTCGATCGCCTCGGCGACCTCGTAGGCCTCCTCGAGCGTGAACGGCAGGATGCTGCGCATGGTCTGCTTCAGATCCCAGGGACAGCCGCGCTGTGGATCGCGCAGGCGTGCGACGATCTGCAGCAACGCCTCGATGCGGCGAATGTCCTCGGGGGGCTGGTTGCTCGGCGAGTTACTCATGAAATAAAGGCTGTCGCACAGCGGAACAGTGGCCCATCGGTGGGGGATCGATGGTGGTCAATCAATCGGGTCAAGGGCGCAGAAAAACGTCGAAGAGCACGCCCAGAAGCACCGCAGCTAGCCCACCCCAGGTCCAGTAACCGATCGGGATGCCAGCCACTTCGCCGGGTTTGATACGGCTTGGCTCTTTGAGGATGCCCCACAGATGCGGTCCGGCCAGAAACCAGGGGATGAAGCCGAAGAAGATCGGCACCGAGACCCAGAGCGGTAATGGCTGATTGATATACATCAGCACCAGCAACGCCGGCCAGATCACCAGATAGGCGGCGGTCAGTTTGGCATCGAGCGGTTTCTCGCGCGTGCGCAGGAAGGCGATCAAGGCGCCAACCGTCCACACAACGGCGAGCGCGATCAAGACTAGGCGCATCACAAAACTCCCGACTGAATCCCGCGCCTTCAAGCGGCGCCCCGATGCTGACGAAGGATACAGGATGCGGCGTCAGCCTGCCGCGCGAGCGCACGCTCTGCGTCGGAGCCCTGTGTCGGATCAGCGTGGAGGCCTCACAAATGCTTGACAGTGCCTGCTGGCGCGTCGATAATCCTCTGCTCGACGCGCCAGTAGCTCAGCTGGATAGAGTACCTGGCTACGAACCAGGTGGTCGGAGGTTCGAATCCTTCCTGGCGCGCCAACTAAAACAAAAAGGCTTAGCAGACATACCTGCTAAGCCTTTTTGTTTATGGGGTCGAGGGAACGTAATTACCCCTACCTTTACCCCCACCACAGAAAATCATCGCCGTTCTTCGATCAACGGCCATCGATTCCCGCCCCTGCTTGGTCACCGTCTCGATCTTCACTAAAGGCCGCGTCGATATCGATGCCAGGGTCTGCTCCACGGTCTGCCCAGATGGCCCAGTGTCGCAATCCGGCAGCGGGCGCGCAGGGGACCAAGCGGACTTGGGCCTCATCGTTACTCGCGATGACAACCTCCATGGCCATGAGTTGGCCCCGAGCCTTTATCGCGAATAAAAATACTTCTCGTCTTGTGTCGTGTTCGCTAAAATAACGGCGGTTTTTAGCTTCAGACGCAGAGACGACAACACATGAAGACACGACGACTAAGCTGGGCCATTGCCATGGTCCTTGGGGCCGGTAGCGCAAGCCCGGCGGCGGCACAGACCCTTGAGGAGCGTGTCCGCTGGTTCGAGCACATCGAGATCGGTGGCCTGATTGAGGTCGAAGGCGTCTACGTCGACCCCGACGAGGGCTCGAGCGAATCGGATCTGGTGCTCGCCACCTTCGAGTTGGGGATCGCGGCTCAGGTCACCGACTGGGTCGAGGCCGTGGCCTCGCTGCTCTATGAACAAGACGAGACCGATCTCGAGGTCGATCTGGCCATGATCACCCTCGCCAACCCGGAGATATCGCCGGTGTTCTTCAGCGCCGGTCAGTTCTACATGCCCTTCGGCGCCTATGAGACGAACCTGGTCTCCGACCCGCTGACGCTCGACATCGGCGAGACGCGCGAGACGGCCGTCCAGCTCGGTTTCGTGCACCAGGGCTTCAACGGCAGCGTCTACGCGTTCAATGGCGACAACAAGGTCAACGGCGACGATCGGATCGGCAGTTGGGGCGCCAACCTGGCCTTCGCTCAGGAGCGCGAGGAGCTGGCTTGGTCGTTGGGCACCGGCTATATCAGCGATCTTGGGGAGTCGGATAGCGTGCAGGAGCGTGTCGCTGACAACCGAGCCGCGCGTCAGTTGGAGATCGCTGAGTTGCGCCCGGAGGAGGCCGAGCGCTTCAGTCTGGACCCGACCGAGCGCACCGGTGGTTGGACCGCGAACCTGGCCGTGGTCTACCGCGACTTCGCGCTGATCGCGGAATACCTCTCGGCCACCGATCGCTTCGATCCGGACAGCCTGAGCTTCAAGGACAAGGGCGCGTTGCCTGCGGCTTGGAATATCGAGCTTGGCTACAGCTTCGAAATCTTCGGCAAGGCATCGGTGGCGGCGGTCGCCTATCAGGGCACTCGCGATGCGGTCAATCTAGAGTTGCCGGAGACGCGCTGGGCCTTGGGCTGGTCGATCGGCCTCTTCGACAACACCGCACTGTCTTTCGAGTATGCCTCCGATACCGACTACAGCACCGGCAACGGCGGCACCGGCAACAACGCCAATAGCTTGGTTGCTCAGTTGGCGGTCGAATTCTAGCCACGACCAGACAGGAGAGGGGCTACACTGCGCGGATGCAACACCATCCGCGCAAGCGCTTCGGCCAGAATTTCCTTCACGATCCCGGTGTCATTCAGCGCATTCTGGAGGCGGTCGCACCGCTGCCGGGCCAAGATCCGGGCCATCAACCGAGCCAGCATCTGGTCGAGATCGGTCCCGGTCAGGGCGCGCTTACCGCAGGCTTGCTGGAGATGGCCTCGGCGCTTGATGTCATCGAGCTGGACCGTGA
>PWTO01000023.1 GCA_003562815.1 Chromatiaceae bacterium
ACATCGCAGTCCAACGGCACCAGCCCGTTCGCCAGCGGCGTGATCGGTGCGCCCACCCGCCGCAGGAAGTCCTCCGAGGCCTGATCCACCGCGCCGCAGAACGCTTCGGCGTGCTCATCCAATCGCACCTCGCTGCAAGCAGCGGTTGATCGACCGGCGCGCCTCATCCAGGCCAATCCGAATAAGGCCCGGCTGGGCCGGCTCATCACCCGTTGGCTCAAGCGCCACCTGCGGCGGCTGGGCGCGGAGATCGATCTCACTCGTCGCCTTCGCCGATATGACCTGGAAAGGTATCCAGCCCATCGTCTCGCTGAGTCGTTGCGTCTACAAAAAAGCGTCAAACTGACCAAAAAGACGATGGAGCCCATGAGACGGGTTTGGTGCGCAACCCACAACTGCCCAAGTGGGATATCCTCGACCCGAAATCGGGTAGACTCTTTGCCGTAAACTGCCTTACGGCTTTTCGGGTTTATCGCGACGCGCCCGATATCTGCCACAGCACACCTCTCTGCTCACCGGAGGCCCTTCATGAGCCGTTATCTTCCTCTCAGTCCGCAGCGTTTCGGCGATCAGCGTTGGCAGCGCTTTCGCGATTACCGACACACGCTCGGCGTGCATCTCACGCCGGTGGCGGCGCCGGAGGTGAGTGCGGCGGCGGCGCATCTGCCGCTGGCCTTCGCGCGCGACGCCCAGGGTAAACGCCTGCTGTGCGCGCTGAGCGGTCTGCGCGAAGGGGTCAATCACTGCCTAGACGCGCGCCAGGCTTGGCTGGCGGGCTACACGCCGGCGTTGCTGCGCTCTCATCCGTTCCGGCTGCTGCCGCCGCCTCCGGAGAAGGGCGAGGCGCATCAGCGCGTGCTCTGCGTGGATATCGATAGCCCCTGGGTGAGGCCGGACGGGGATCAGGCGTTCCTCGACGGCGAGCGCATGAGCCCGGCGGTGGAGGAGATCTTTCAGTTCCTCGGTCAGCTTGCGCAGCACCTGGCGCGCACCGAGCAGGCGGTGGCGGCCCTGGAGGGGGCGGGCCTGCTCATTCCTTGGAAGATCGAGGATGAACAGGATCAGCCCCTGCGCGGACTACAACGAGTCGACGAGACCGCGCTGGCCAAACTCGATGCCGAACCCCTGGCCGAGCTGCACCGCCAAGGCGCCCTGGCGCTGGCCTATGCACAAATGATCAGCACTCATCAGCTCCCGGCGTTACAGACGCGCGCGCGCCAGCTTGAGCACCAAGCCCCGCGCGAGGATCTGGGTGATTTCTTCAGCGGGCCCTCGGAGTTGCAGTTTGATTTCAATCAGTGAGTTAGGGGGGCTCGGGCAGGGCCTTGGCTGAAGAAGACTCAGGGCCAGCCGCCAGCCTTGCGGTCTATGCGGACTGGGCCTTGGTGGCGTAGACTAGGGGATTACCCAAAGCGACCGGGACGAGAACGCCGTGCGTACCCCCATCAAACATCAGGACGAACTCAAAGCCGCGCTCAAGACCTGTCGCGGCTCGTTTGTCTACGCTGGCCTCTTCAGCATGTTTATCAACCTGCTGATGTTGACGCCAGCACTGTACATGCTCCAAGTCTACGACCGTGTGCTCGCCAGCAGCAGTGCCGAGACCCTGCTGATGCTAACGCTGTTGGTGGTCGGCCTCTACGCCATCATGGGCGCGCTCGAAATGGTGCGCACGCGTATCCTGGTGCGCGTCAGCAGCCGGCTCGACATGCAGCTGAACGAACGCTTGTTCTCGGCCATGTTCGAGGCCGGCGTGCGCGAGGGCCGGCGCACCGGCGCGCAGCCGATCAACGATCTCACCACGCTGCGCCAATTCCTCACCGGCCGCGGGCTGTTTGCCTTCTTCGACGTGCCCTGGGTGCCGGTCTACATGGCGGTGCTGTTTTTGCTGCATCCGCTCATCGGCTGGGTCGCGGTCGGCGGCGCGGTGATCCTGATCGGGCTTGCCGTGGCCAACGAACTGAGCACGCAGCGCCCCCTCGGCGAGGCCAACCGCATGGCGGTGGCCAACTCCAACTTCATCGAGGGCAATCTGCGCAACGGCGAGGCCATCGAGGCCATGGGCATGCTCGGCAATGTGCATCGGCGCTGGCTGAGCCGCCACAACGAAGTCTTGCAATTGCAGAGCCAGGCCAGCGACCGCGCCGGCACGCTGACCAACAGCAGTAAGGCGCTGCGCATCATGCTGCAGTCGCTCATCCTCGGCGTCGGCGCCTATCTGGCGATCCAGAACATTATCACCCCAGGCATGATGATCGCCGGCTCCATCCTCATGGGGCGCGCGCTCGCGCCGCTGGATATGCTGATCGGCTCCTGGCGCGGCTTTCTCGGTGCGCGCAGTGCCTACGGGCGCCTGAGTGCGCTGCTCAAAGAGGTGCCGGAGCGCAGCTTCGGCATGAGCCTACCGGCACCGCAAGGGCGGGTCACGCTCGAAGAGGTGATCGCCGCGCCGCCACAGGTGCGCGTACCGGTGCTGCGACGCATCAGCCTGGAGATCAACCCCGGCGAGAGCGTCGGCATCATCGGCCCGAGCGCGGCCGGCAAATCGACCCTGGCGCGCGTGATCCTCGGCGTCTGGCCGCTGATGGGCGGCTATGTGCGCCTCGATGGCGCCGATATCTCGACCTGGAACCGCGAGGCGCTCGGCCCCTATATCGGCTATCTGCCACAGGATGTCGAACTGGTCGAGGGCTCGGTGAACGAGAACATCGCCCGTTTCGGGCAGGTCGATCCAAGTGCGGTGGTCAACGCCGCACAACGCGCCGGCGTACACGAGATGATCCTGCAGTTGCCGGAGGGCTACGACACCCAGATCGGCGCCGGCGGCATGGTACTCTCGGCTGGGCAGCGCCAGCGCGTCGGGCTCGCTCGCGCGCTCTATGGTCAGCCGGTGCTGGTGGTGCTCGACGAGCCCAACTCGAACCTGGACGATCAGGGCGAGGCGGCCCTGGTGAACGCCATCACGGCGCTGAAAAAGGCCGGCAGCACCCTGCTGCTGATCACCCATCGCCCCAATGTCCTGCATGCGGTCGAGAAGGTGATGGTCATCAGCGAGGGCGTGGTCAAGGCCTTCGGCGAGCGCGATCAAGTGCTGGCGCAGTTCGCGCGGCCAAAATCGGTGCCTCGCCAGGCGCCGCCGAACGCCCTGCGCGGTAGCACCGGCACGCCCCCCGTGGCCCCCTCCGCGCCGCCAGCGACGTCGTGATCACCGCCGTCTGAGCCGCTGCGCTCCTTCGCCACTGTTCCAGCCCTTTTCGCAACCCCTTCGCGGGAGAGTTAGTCACCTTGGAGATTACCGCCCCTTCAACGCGGGTCATCGAGCCGCAACCGCACACCGTGCCCACCGACGACAGGCGCGCGCGCCTGCTCGGCCTGCTGATCCTGCTCATCGGCTTCGGAGGCTTTTTCACCTGGGCCGCACTCGCCCCGATCAGCAGCGCCGCCGTGGCCCCAGGCGTGGTCACCGTGGAGACCGCGCGCAGGACGTTGCAGCATCTCGACGGCGGTACCGTCGCCGAGATCCTCGTGCGCGAGGGCGATCAGGTCGAGTCCGGTCAGCTGCTGGTCCGCCTCGACGATCGCGAACCCCGCGCCCAGCTCGAGATCGTGCGTAGTCAGCTCATCGCGCTAGCGGCCGAGGAGGCACGCTTGGTTGCCGAACGCGACGGGCTGGAGGAGCCCACGTTCCCGGAGCGCCTCGTCGATCAAGTCGATTCGGTCGATCCGCGCCTAGCGGTGGCCCGCGCCGGTCAGCAGCGCGTGTTCGAGGCCCGGCGCGACGCGCGCGAGGGCGAGATCGGCGTGCTCGAACAGCGCATCGAACAACTGCGCGAACGCATCTCTGGACAGGAGTCGGTGCTCAAGGCCAATGAGCGGCGCATTGAACTCTATCAGGAGGAGATGGACGCGCTCGGCAGCCTGTTCGATCGTCAGCTCGGCGACAAGGGCCGACTACGCGAGGTCGAGCGTCAACAGGCTGAGCTGCTCGGCGAGCAGGCCGAGCGGCGCTCGAACATTGCCTCCACGCGGGTGCAAATCGGCGAGACCGAACTCGAGATCGCGCAAATCAGACGCCGTTTCATCAGCGAGGTGGTGGCGCAGTTGCGCGAGGTCGAGACCGAAATCAGTGACCGCGAGGAGCGCCTACGCGCGCTGTTCGCGCGGCTCGAGCGCACCGAAGTACACGCCCCCGCGCGCGGCGCCGTGATCGATTTGCAGACGCATACCATCGGCGGCGTGCTGCGTCCCGGCGACAAGGTACTCGACCTGATCCCGGCCGACGAGCCGCTGATGCTCGAGGCGCGCGTGCAGCCAAACGACATCGATCAGGTGTACCCAGGGCTGGAGGCCGATATTCGCTTCACCGCCTTCAGTGCCAGCACAACGCCGACGGTCACCGGGCGCGTGCGCACCGTCTCCGCCGATCGGCTGACCGACCCGCAGACCGGACAGGATTATTTCCTCGCCCGCGTCGAGGTGCCGCCGGAATCGCTTGAGCGGCTTCAGGGACAGACCCTGCTGCCCGGTATGCCGGCGACGGTGATGATCAAGACCGGCGAGCGGACCTTCTTCGAGTACCTGATCCGCCCGATCAGCGATCGGCTCAGCGTCGCTTTCCGCGAGGATTAAGTCAGCGTTCGCTTGGCCTCAATGAAGGCCAAGTCGCTTTCGATGGTCTTTCGAGAGTGGGCTTTGCGGTATCGTCGCGCTGCGCCAAAGGAGCGACGCATGACGCATGCAGGCCGGATGCTGGAGCGCGTAGCCGCGATGGGGCTAGGACCAAGAGAGGGAGGGCAATCCATTGATTTAATGGTGCCCAGGGACAGAATCGAACTGCCGACACGGGGATTTTCAGTCCCCTGCTCTACCAACTGAGCTACCTGGGCGAAGCCGCTTATTAGACCCTTTTGAGAGGGGAGTGTCAAGACCTCGCTCGCTTTTTCAAGTGGGATAGATGGCCAGTCCCCGGGCGTTCTCAATACAGCAAGAACGGCGCGCGGTCTTCGAGCCAGCGCTGCTCGTCGCGGACCAGGCGTTCGTCGAGGTCGGCCGGCTCGGTCGTCGCGTCATCGATCCACTCGCGTAGCGCGGTGCCACCGCTCAGCAGGTCGATGGCAAGGCGCTCGGTCTCGTATTCGTAGGGGAAGTCGCGCCAGAGCGGCTCATCTGGGTACTCGGTGCGCAGTGCCTTGAGGAAGAGCGCGACCAGTCGATAGGGGCGGAAACGCTGGTGGTCGTAGTGGACGCTGTCGGTGTGGATCTGGAGACCCTGGCAAAGCTGGCCCTGATGCTTGTGGAAACAGGGCTCGAAGCCGCAGCAGCGGATCAGCGCGCCTTGCATCCAGTCCGAGGCGAGGCTCTCCATGCGCCGCATCAGCCGACAGATATCGAGATCGGGCGCGCCGATGACCTCCAGCGGCGTGGTCGTGCCGCGCCCCTCGGAGAGCCTGGTGCCTTCGATCAGCACGGTGCCGGGGAAACAGCGCGCCATGTTGAGGCTCGAGGCATTCGGGCTCGGGTTGACCCAGGCCAGCTCGTCGCGCGGCCAGCCCCAGCCTGGGGCGCTGTCGGGCTCGTAGCCTTCCATCGCGATCACCTCGCACTCGAGATCGAGCCCCTGGTGGGCAATCAACCAGCGCGTCAGTTCGCCGAAGCTGAGCCCATGGCGCATCGGCAGCGGCGCGACGCCGACGAAACTCTGCCAATCGTCCTCGAGCAGGCTGCCTTCGACCGGGCGGCCGATGGGGTTGGGACGGTCGAGCACCCAGACCGCCTTGCCGCGCTTGGCGCAGGCATCGAGCACATAGGCGAGCGTGGTCACATAGGTGTAGATGCGGGTACCAATGTCCTGCAGATCGACCAGCAGCACATCGAACTGATCGAGCATGGCGTCGGTGGGGTAACGTACCTCACCATAGAGGCTGAACACCGGGATCTGGTGGATCGGGTCGACATAATCGTCGGACTCGATCATGTTGTCCTGCTTGTCGCCGCGCATCCCGTGCTGGGGGCCGAAGGCGGCGGTGATCCGCAGGCCGCTGAGCGACATCAGCGCATCGAGACTCTGGCGCCCCACATGGTTGACCGAGGCGGGATGGCC
>PWTO01000046.1 GCA_003562815.1 Chromatiaceae bacterium
GCAACTGCGTTGTGGATCAGCCGCAGCCGGCCCGCACGCTCGGTGACCAGCGCTGAACCGTCGGGCAGCCAGGCGATGCCCCAGGGATGGCGGAGACCCGCAACGACGGTCGCGGTGCGCCATCCTTCGGCTTCGGGCACGTCGCCGGTTGGCTCGACAGGGCCTGCGGGTTGGGTGAAGCCGATGGCCGGGATCAGCGCCAGCAGCCAGATCGCTGCGGCGCGCGCGCGGCCGGGAGCCTGAAGGTACCGAGTTCGCTGCATGGGAGGTGCCTCCTGATGTGCCTGATGGTGGAACATGGTGGCCGCCGCATCTTCGACGGCGACCCGCGATGGTTTCCGACAGACGCGCTTGCTGGTGGTGCCCAGGGTGTTGTCTCAACAAGGCGCTGATTGGGTTGGCCAGCTCTACCTTCTTGACCAGGGCATCATCAGCGCCGCATTCTACGCGGTTATCGTCGCGGTTTTGCCGAGCCGTGGCCTCAATCCTGATTCTCATTCCTGCCGCCCGAGAGGACCATGACTGCGTCTGCCCAATCCCTGAGTTTCGAACTCGCGCCTGGCGGGGCCTTGCGTGGCGAGCTGCGCGTGCCCGGCGATAAATCCATCTCCCATCGCGCGGTGATGCTCGCGGCCCTGGCCGAGGGCACGACCGAGATCGACGGTTTCCTCGAGGGCGCCGATAGCCTGGCGACCCTGGCGGCCTTTCGCGCCATGGGCGTCGCCGCCGAGGGGCCGAGCGCGGGCCGTCTGCAGGTTCATGGCGTCGGTCTGCACGGATTGAAAGAACCAGGGCAGGCGCTGGATCTCGGCAACTCGGGCACCTCGATGCGGTTGTTGTCCGGGCTGCTCGCGGGGCAACGCTTCGCGACCACGCTGATCGGCGATGCCTCGCTCTCGCGGCGGCCGATGGGGAGGGTGATCGAGCCGCTGCGGCAGATGGGCGCGCGCATCGAGGCAACGCCGGAAGGGCGGGCGCCGCTCGGCCTGCTGCCGGTCGAGCGATTGCAGGGCATCGACTACCCGCTGCCGGTCGCCAGTGCGCAGGTCAAATCGAGCCTGCTGCTGGCTGGGCTCTATGCCCAGGGCGAGACCTGCGTGAGCGAGCCGGCGCCGACGCGGGATCATACCGAGCGCATGCTCGGTGCCTTCGGCTATTCGGTGCGGCGCGCGGGCAACCGCGTCTGCCTGAGCGGTGGCGGGCGCTTGGTCGCGGCCCCGATCAGCATTCCGGCTGACATTTCCTCGGCAGCCTTTTTTCTAGTCGGCGCCAGCATTGCACCGGGTTCGGACCTGACCCTAACCCAGGTTGGCATGAATCCGACCCGCCTCGGCGTGGTCAACATCCTGCGCCAGATGGGCGCCGATATCGCCATCGAGCGCCCGCGCGAACTCGGCGGCGAGCCGGTCGCCGATCTGCGCGTGCGCGCCGCGCCCTTGCACGGCATCGCGATCCCGGAGGAACAGGTGCCCTTGGCGATCGATGAATTCCCCGCGTTGTTCATCGCCGCCGCCTGTGCCGATGGCGAGACGCTGCTGCGCGGCGCGGCCGAGCTGCGGGTGAAGGAGAGCGATCGCATCCAGGTGATGGCCGATGGTCTCGCCACCTTGGGCGTGGAGGCCGAGCCACGCCCGGATGGGATGCGGATTTGCGGCCTAGGCGCGGCCGGTCTGCTCGGTGGCGGCAAGGTCGAGGCGCATGGCGACCATCGCATCGCGATGGCCTTCGCGATCAGCGCGCTGCGCGCGGCGGCGCCGATTCGGGTTGAGGATTGTGCGAATGTCGAGACCTCGTTCCCGGATTTCGCTGGTCTCGCGGCGGGAGTCGGTTTGCCGATCACCGAGCTGCGCGATGTGGAGCGCCAGGCATGAATCCAGTGATCACCATCGATGGTCCATCCGGGACCGGAAAAGGCACGATTGCCGGCCTGCTCGCCGAACACCTCGGCTGGCACCTGCTCGACAGCGGCGCCCTCTATCGCACGCTGGCGCTGGCGGCACGTCGGCACGAGGTTGATCTCGACGATGGCGCTGGTCTGGGCCTCTTGGCGGCGACGATCAGCGTCCGGCTCGAAGGCGAACGGGTGCGGTTGGATGACGAGGAGGTCTCGGCGCTGATCCGCACCGCCGAGGCCGGGGTCGATGCCTCGCGTGTCGCCGTGCATCCCGAGGTTCGCCAAGCGCTGCTCGGCTGGCAGCGGGACGCGGCGCTCGCGCCTGGCCTGGTCGCCGATGGGCGCGACATGGGCGCGCGGGTCTTCCCCGATGCGCGGCTCAAGCTGTATCTCGACGCGAGTCCGGAGGAGCGCGCTCGGCGCCGCTATAAACAGTTGAAGGACAAGGGGATGGATGCTAACCTCCCCGATCTTGTCCAGGCGCTTCGTACACGCGACGAGCGTGACCGCGAGCGAGTCGAGAGTCCGCTCCAGGTTCCGCCCGGTGCTGTCATCGTCGATTCGACCGCGTTATCGATCGAGCAAGTCTTCGCTCAGGTACTCCAGTTCGTCGATGTTGCCCTCGCTGCGCGAGACGCCTAAGGGCAAGACCTCATCCATTTTGTTTTTCACTCAACCCTCCTGCTGTCGGCTTGCCCGTGATGTGGCGGCCACGAACACCGGGAGATGGCGTGGGACGCCAGGAACATTCACAGCATGACCGAAAGCTTCGCCGAACTCTTTGAGCAGAGCCTAACCAATACCCAGCTCCAGCCGGGCACCATCGTCACCGGCCAGGTCGTCGAGATCACCGCCGACTCCGTGATCGTCAATGCCGGACTCAAGTCCGAAGGGATTATTCCACGCAATCAGTTCCTCAGCCCCGAGGGCCAGTTGGAAGTCGCGATCGGCGATGACGTCGAAGTCGCGCTGGACGCGGTCGAGGACGGCTTCGGCGCCACCCGCCTCTCGCGCGAGAAGGCCAAGCGCTTCGCCGCCTGGGACAAGCTCGAACGGGCGTTCGACGATGGCGAGACGGTCACCGGCCAGATCAATGGCAAGGTCAAGGGCGGCTTCACCGTCGAGCTGGGCAGCGTGCGCGCCTTCCTGCCGGGCTCGCTGGTCGATATTCGCCCGGTGCGCGATACCACCTATCTCGAAGGCAAGGATCTCGAATTCAAGGTGATCAAGCTCGATCGGCGGCGCAACAATGTTGTCGTTTCGCGCCGCGCGGTGGTCGAGGAAGAATACAGCGCCGAGCGCGAGCAACTGCTCGAGAAGCTTGAGGAAGGGCTGGAACTCAACGGCGTGGTCAAGAACCTCACCGACTATGGCGCGTTCCTGGATCTGGGGGGCATCGACGGCCTGCTGCACATCACCGACATGGCCTGGCGTCGGGTCAAGCACCCGTCCGAGGTGGTCGAGATCGGCCAAGAGGTCATGGTCAAGGTGCTCAAGTTCGATCGCGAACGCCAGCGCGTCTCGCTCGGGCTCAAGCAGATGGGCGAGGACCCCTGGGTCAATATCTCGCGCCGCTATCCGGAAAGCACTCGCGTCTTCGGTAAGGTCACCAACATTGCCGACTACGGCTGCTTCGTCGAGATCGAGGAAGGCGTCGAGGGGCTGGTGCACGTCTCCGAGATGGATTGGACCAACAAAAACGTCCATCCGAGCAAGATCGTCAGCGTCGGCGACGACACCGAGGTCATGGTGCTGGATATCGACGAGGAGCGTCGCCGCATCTCGCTCGGCATCAAGCAGTGCCAGTCCAACCCCTGGGACGAGTTCTCGGCCATCCACAAGAAGGGCGATCACGTTGCCGGGCAGATCAAATCGATCACCGACTTCGGCATCTTCATCGGCCTCGACGGCGGTATCGATGGCCTGGTCCATCTCTCCGACATCTCCTGGGACGAATCCGGCGAAGATGCCTTGCGCAGCTTCAAGAAGGGCGATGAGGTCGAGACCGTGGTGCTCTCGGTCGATCCCGAGCGCGAGCGCATCTCGCTTGGCATCAAGCAGCTCGACAAGGACCCGTTCTCGAGCTTCGTCGCGGTGCACGAGAAGGGCAGTATCGTCAATGGCACCATCACCGAAGTCGACGCCAAGGGCGCCAATATCGACCTCGGCGATGGCGTCGAGGGCTATCTGCGCGCCTCCGAGATCTCGCGCGACCGCGTCGAGGATGCGCGCGCGGTGCTGAAGGTTGGCGAGGAGGTCGAGGCCAAGTTCCTCGGCGTCGATCGCAAGAATCGCAGCATCTCGCTCTCGATCAAGGCCAAGGACATGGCCGACGAGCAGGCCGCGATCAAGGGCTATGCGCGCGAGGCGCAAGCCGGCACGGCCACGCTCGGGGATATCCTCAAGCAACAGATGGAAGAGGCCGCGAAGGACTGACACCGCTGCTGCACTGTCGCAGAGACGTCATTCCCTGTGATCACAAGCCCGACACGCGTGTCGGGCTGGAATCGCTATTGCAGGCTATCCGCTATGATGAAATCCGAGCTCATCGAAATTCTCGCGAGGGAGCAAAACCACCTCGCCTACAAAGACGTCGAGCTCGCGGTGCGCTGCATCCTGGAGCAGATGAGCAGTGCGTTGGCTAGCGGCGAGCGCATCGAGATCCGAGGGTTCGGCAGCTTCTCGCTCCACTTCCGGCCACCGCGCATCGGTCGCAATCCCAAGACCGGCGAAGCCGTCACGCTTTCGGGCAAGCATGTGCCGCACTTCAAGCCAGGCAAGGAGCTTCGCGACCGGGTCAATCAGGCCTATCAGGACGAGCTGGCCGACATTGGGCAGAACACGGACGACGACGAAGACGACGGCGACGTTCAGGCATCGCGTGCTGCGGCAAGCGTTAGCTGATCCGCCCACCTCACGAAGAGGGGAGGCGCTGCTTGATCAGCGTCTCCCTTTCACTGTCTACTCGGAATATCCGCGACCCTGGCGCCCGACGACGGCGCGCGCGAAGATGTGCGGCTGCCCAGCGGGCACCACGGTGACACCGCCGCTCGAGACCTTGTAGCGCTTGGCATCGGCCTCGCGGTCGTAACCAATCACCGCGCCTGGCTCGATGGCGTTATGGCGGTCGACGATCACCTTCTTCAGGCGCGCGCCTTTGCCGACATGCACATAGTCCATGATGATGCAGTCCTCGAGTTCGGCGCCCTCGTCGATGACCGCCTCGCGGCGGATGATCGAGTTCTTGATCCGGGTACCATCGTGGATGATGGTCGCGGCGCCGAGCAGGGTGTTGTCGATCTGTCCGCCAAGGACGCGCGCGACGGGCCCCTGGTAGTTACTGGAGTAGATCGGCCAGTCCGGGTTGAAGGCATCGAACACCGGCTCGGCCCCCAGCACATCCTTGTGCGCGTTGAAGTAGGCATCGATGTTGCCGACATCGCGCCAGTAGACGCGGTCCTCATAGGCATTGATGCCGGGGATCACATTGGTCGCGAAGTCATAGGCGAACAGCCGGTGTTTGCTCGCCAGCAAGCGCGGTAGCACATGCTGGCCGAAGTCGGTCTCGCCGGCTTGCTGCGCGTCTTGCAGGGCGCGGATCAACACCTCGGTGCTGAAGATGTAATTGCCCATCGAGGCATAGGCCTTATCGGGGTCCTCGGGCATCGGCGAGGGGTTGGCCGGCTTCTCCTGGAAGGCCTCGATCCGACCGTCGGCATCGGCGGCAATAACGCCGAAGCCCTTGGCGTCCTCCAGCGGGACAGGCAGCGCGGAGATGGTGACATCGGCCTCGCGTTCCTTGTGGAACGCGACCATCTGCGAGATGTCCATGCGGTAGATATGATCGGCGCCAAACACCGCGACCAGATCCGGGCCGTGCTCCTCGATCAGGTTGAGGTTCTGGTTCACCGCATCGGCGGTACCCTGGAACCAGGACTCGCCGAGCAGCATCTGCGGCGGCACCACGGTGACGAACTGATCCTTGAGCAAGGGCGAGATGGTCCAGGCCTTGCGCACATGCTCGATCAGCGACTGCGACTTGTACTGCACCAGCAGATAGATGGTGCGGATCTGCGAGTTGATCAGGTTACTGAGCACGAAATCGACGAGGCGGTAGCGCGAGCCGAAGGGCACCGAGGGCTTGGAACGGGCGGCGGTCAGCGGTTGTAGGCGTGAGCCTTGGCCACCGGCCATGACGAAAGCAATGATTCGATCGGGCATGTCTCCTCCGGGCGCTAGGGATCGGTCATTAAGGCGCTGGCAACGCGAGCGCGGTCTCGTCGCTGCGCTTGCGAGACGCGAGTTCGACGACAGGGCTGCGCGCCGCGTTACAATGCGCGCTTGAGTTCGGTTGTGTTCGATGCCGCCTGCGCGTCGCCCTCAAGGCTTGCGTAGATCGACATCGACCCATGATAAACCGGGACAGGCTTTGATGGTGACGAATCCGCGTCTGACGCTACGTTTACGTGCTGCACCGAGACCGGAAAACGGTCTGACTTTATCCACGAAGAGCATTTAACAGACTATGGGCAACCGTTTCGAGCTACCGCGGCGTCCAGTGGTATTGATCATTCTCGATGGTTTTGGGACCAATCCGAGCAAGGCGAACAATGCGGTGGCGCTCGCGCACACGCCGAATTTCGATCGCCTGTTCGCGCACAACGCGCACACCGTGCTACAGGCCTCGGCCCGCGCCGTCGGTCTGCCGGAAGGCCAGATGGGCAACTCCGAGGTCGGCCATATGACGCTGGGCTCGGGCTGCACGGTGCGCCAGGATCTGGTGTTGATCGATGACGCAATCGCCGATCGCAGCTTCTTCGACAACAAGGTGCTGCAGTCTGCGGCGCGGCGCGCGGTCGAGCGTGGTCGTCCGCTGCATCTCATCGGGCTGGTCTCCGACGGGGGCGTGCACAGCCATATCCGGCACCTCAATGCGCTGATCAAGCTCGCCAAGTACCAGGGCGCGCGTCCAGCCGTGCACATGATCACCGACGGTCGCGATACCGCCCCGCGTTCGGCGCTCAGCTACCTCGCCGCACTCGACGAGGCGCTCGCAGCCGCCGGCGGCGTCATCGCTACGGTCAGCGGACGCTACTACGCGATGGATCGCGACAAGCGCTGGGATCGCACCCAGCTCGCCTTCGAGGCGCTGGTCCACGGCCAGGGGCGTGAGGCCGAGTCGGCGCGCGCGGCGATCGAGCAGGCCTATGCCGCCGATGAGGATGATGAGTTCATCCGGCCGACCCTGATCGCCGGTGGCGAGCGCATCCAGGACGGCGACCCGGCGATCTTCTTCAACTTCCGCAAGGATCGACCACGCCAGATCGTCTCGGCCCTCTATAACCGCGATTTCAATGACTTCGAGCGCGGTGATTTCAGCGCCGCCGACCTGACCTGCATGATGGAGTACGATCCCTGGTACGGGCTGCCGAGCGCCTTCGGTCACGAGATGCCACCGGTGGTGCTCGGCGAGGTGCTCAGCGATGCCGGCCTGCCGCAGTTCCATTGCGCCGAGACCGAGAAGTACGCGCATGTGACCTTCTTCTTCAACGGCGGTCGTGGCGATCCCTTCCCGGGCGAGGAGCGCAGCCTGATCCCCTCTCCGCAGGTCGCGACCTATGATCTGCAACCGGAGATGTCCGCGCGCGAGGTTGCGGACTCAGTGATCGCCGCGCTCGAAAGCCAGGCCTATGCCTTCATCGTCGTCAACTTCGCCAACGGCGACATGGTTGGGCACACCGCCGTGCGCGAGGCGGTGCTGAAGGCCGTCGAGACGCTGGATCAGGAAGTGGGTCGCGTCATCGAGAGCGCCCAGGCGCAAGGCTATTCGGTGCTGCTGACCGCCGATCACGGCAACTGCGATGAGATGATCGACCCCCTGACCGGCGAGCCGCATACCCGCCACACGGTCTATCCGGTGCCCTGCCTGGTGCTCGATGAGGTGGGCTGGAGGCTGCGCATCGGCGGGAGCATCGAGGATGTCGCCCCGACCGTGCTGCAGCTGATGGGCCTGCCTCAGCCCGAGGCCATGCAAGGCAAGTCGCTGTTGCTGAAACCGGCGCAGAAATAGACACGACTCGCGGGCGGCGTTGCTGCCGCTGGCCGTGCTCCGAGCATGCAACAGTATCTAGACCTGCTCCGCGACGTGGTCGAGAACGGCCACGACAAGGCCGATCGCACCGGGGTTGGCACGCGCTCGGTGTTCGGTCGGCAAGTGCGTTTCGATCTCAATGCCGGCTTTCCGCTGGTCACCACCAAGCGCATCCACACCAAGAGCGTCTTCGCCGAGCTGCTCTGGTTCCTCTCCGGCTCCACCAACAACCGCGTCCTGAATGCGCAGGGCGTGCGCATCTGGGATGAGTGGGCCGCCGACGACGGCGAACTCGGCCCGATCTATGGCGCGCAATGGCGCAGCTGGCCGACGCCGAGCGGTGACCGCCTCGATCAGCTCAGCCAGGTGCTCGAACTGATCAAGCAGGATCCGGATTCGCGCCGGCTGCTGGTCACGGCCTGGAATCCGGCCGTGCTGCCGCAGCCCGGCCGCTCGCCGCGCGAGAACGCCGCGAACGGGCGCATGGCGTTGGCGCCTTGCCACTGTCTGTTTCAGTTTTATGTGCAGGATGGGATCTTGTCCTGTCAGCTCTATCAACGCAGCGCCGATCTCTTCCTGGGCGTGCCCTTCAATATCGCCAGCTACGCGCTGCTCACGCAGCTGATGGCGCAGCAGGCCGATCTTCGGGTCGGCGAGCTGGTGCATACCTTCGGCGATCTGCATCTGTATCGCAATCACCTCACCGAGGCGATCGTCTTCGAGCAGCTGCGCCGCGCCCCGCGCCCGCTGCCGCATCTTCATATTCAACGCCGGCCGCCGAGCCTATTTGACTATCGGCTCGAGGATTTCAGCCTCGAGGGCTATGATCCGCATTCGCCCATTCGCGCCCCGATTGCGGTCTAAGGCACCGCGCCCCATACGAACAACGACCCCTACAAGCATGACCCTGATTGACGCATTGATCCAATACGGCCTGTTCATGGCTAAAACGCTGACCCTGGTGCTGGCCATCGGGCTGCTGCTGGTCGTCATGCTGCGCGCCCGAACCGGCGGCGCCGGCGCGGATGACGACGACGACGGCAGCCGCCTGGAGGTGGTCGATCTGAACACGCGTTATGCCAACATGGCCGACACCATTAAGGCCGCGACCCTGCCGCCGAAGGTCGTCAAAAAGGCCTTCAAGGCCGAGCGCAAGGCCGAGAAGGCGCGCGCGAAGGCCGAGGAGGCGGACGATAAACGGCGCCTGTTCGTGATCGATTTCCACGGCGACCTGATGGCGAGCGGGGTCGGCGCCTTGCGCGAGGTGATCTCGGCGCTGTTGATCGCCGCGACGCCCAAGGACGAGGTCTTGGTGCGTCTCGACAACGCCGGTGGCGCCGTGCACGAGCACGGGCTTGCCGCCTCGCAGCTGTTGCGGCTGCGCAGCGCCGGTATCCCGCTGACCATTGCCGTCGACAAGGTCGCGGCCAGTGGTGGTTACCTGATGGCCTGTGTCGCCAACCGCCTCCTCGCCGCGCCCTTCGCGGTGGTCGGCTCGATCGGCGTGCTGGCGGAAATGCCCAATTTTCATCGCCTGTTGCAGGAGAAAGGCGTCGACTTCGAGCTGCATACCGCCGGCGAGCACAAACGCACCCTGACGCTGTTCGGCGAGAACACCGATGAAGGCCGCGCTAAGCTGCGCGAGCAGCTCGAGGAGACTCATGGCCAGTTCAAGGCCTTCATCGCCGCCTATCGGCCCGCGCTCGATCTGAGCCAGGTCGCCACCGGCGAGTATTGGCACGGCGAGCAGGCCTTGGGCCTCGGCTTGGTCGATGCGATCCAGACCAGCGATGACTATCTGCTGGCGGCCCGCGATGAGGCTGATCTGTACAAGGTCCGCTATCGGGCGCGCAAACGGCCGTTGCAGCGCCTGCTTGGCACGGTCGAGCTGGATGGGGTGCGGGGTCTCGCGCGCCCGCTCGCGGGGATCGTCGGGCCAGTCGTGCGCTGGTTGCGGACTCTCGGGAGCGCACGATGCGCATAAGGTTGACCGGGCTGGGACTGGTGCTGCTCGCACTGCCGCTCACCACGCTGCTGGGCGCGCGCCTCGCGTGGGCTGATGAGGAGACCAGCGTCCATGCGCGACTCGATGCGCTGAGCGCCGAGACCGAACAGCTGCGCGCTGCGGTCGCGGCGCAGACCATACTGTTGCAGCAGTCCATGGCTCACCTGGAAGGGCGGCTGCCGGCGACCGCGCCAGACGATCAGGCCGGCTCCGATCAGGCCGACGCCGACCTGACCTCGCCGCCGGAAGACCGCCAACGCGCGCTCGCCGAACTCAATGCGCGCCTGCAACAGCAGCAGCTCGTGCTCGATGAGGCGCAGCGCCGGGCCGAAAAGGCCGAAAAGCTAGCGGCGGCGATGGACGAAGCCCAGGCCCAAGCCGCCACCGAGATCGAGCGCCTCAACACCGAGTTGACCAATGCCAGGGCGCGCCAGACCCAGGCCCTGCAACAAGCCGTGGAACTCGAACGTCGGCTCGCCACCGCCGAAGCCCGGCTAACGCGCTGTGCGGGGGAGGCACCGGCCCCGGCGCCCGAGCAATCGGAGCCGGCTCCCGCAGTTGTGCGCAACGGTGAATCCGCGCCCGCCGCCATCCCTTCCGCGCCAGAACCGGAATCGGAACCGACCACGGCTCCCGTCTTCTATGTGGTGCGCCCCGCAGATACCTTGTCGCGTATCAGTGGGCGTGTCTATGGCGATACGAACGCCTGGCCTCGGATCTACGAGGCGAATCGGGATCTCTTGCGGACCCCGGATGCGTTATCGCCGGGCATGTCGTTGGTGATCCCCTAGCAGGCTCAGAAAGAGGAGCTGCCCCAGGAACTGCGCCGCCGGCGTAGGCGCAGATTGGGCAATAGGAGGCCGACCAGGATGCCGCCACCCGCAACCCCGGCACCGATCAGGAACCATTGCTGCCGGCTCTGATTGCTTAGCTCCAGATTGCGATGCTCAAGCTGATCGACCTTGAGCAGGAGATTTGAGACCTGCTCCTGGAGCTGGCGCCGCTCGCGGTCGATTTGGATGGCATTGGTCGCGGCGTTGCGGATCTCGGCAAGCTCAGTCTCAAGGTCTTGTTTTTCCTGTTTCAGGACTTCGGCCTGCTCCTCAAGGGCACGGTGCTCGACCTGCAATGAACTCAGCCGCGCTGCGAGCTTATCCGGCTCTTGTTGTAACTCCGCGAGTTTTGCCTCCATCGCCTCCATCTGAGTCCGGGCGGCCGGCTCGTTCTGCAGATAGCTCAGCAGGATGTAGCCGGTGATACCGTCCTCGGTACGCACCTGGGCATAGCCGCTGTCGCGATTGATGCTGAGGACGTTGAGCGGAGTGCCGCTCGGGAGCTGGCGCAGGATCCGGTGGCGGGTGCTGTCGCCGCTGCGCAGGTTGAAGTCGTACCGATCCGTGACGTAGCGCGTCTCCGCGCCGACAGCGGAGGCGGCAAGGACAACAGCGGCGGCTAACCAAAAAGCGGCGTGGAAAGGGCGCGTGCGCGGCATAAGGTGTGATGGCCGTGAAATCGGTGGTCGGTGTTCAGCGGCCGCAGCCGCTGCGGGATGAAGGATCGAGCAGCCACTCCAGCAAGGCCTTCTGGGCGTGCAGCCGGTTCTCGGCCTCGTCCCAGACGACCGATTGGGGACCATCGATGACCTCGGCGCTGACTTCCTCGCCGCGGTGCGCCGGCAGGCAGTGCATGAAGAGCGCATCGGGATGCGCCCGAGCCATCAGCGCCGGCGTGACGCTGAACGCGGCAAAGCGTGCCTGACGCTCGGCTTGCTCGCTCTCCTGGCCCATGCTGGCCCAGACGTCGGTGACCACCAGATCGGCCTGTTCGACGGCTGCGGCCGGATCGTGCGTGAGGCTGCACTGCGCGGGCGCCGAGGCGAGGAGTTCGGCATCCGGCTCGAAGCCTTGCGGCACGGCGATATGCAGCTCGAAGCCAAAGACCCGGGCAGCATTGATATAGGAATGACACATGTTGTTGCCATCGCCGACGAAGGCCACGCGCCGGCCCCGGATCGCGCCCCGATGCTCGCGATAGGTCTGCATGTCGGCGAGCAGCTGGCAGGGATGGAAGCGGTCGGTCAGGCCATTGATCACCGGCACCTGGGAATGGGCGGCGAAGCGCGTCACGGTCTCGTGCTCGAAGGTGCGGATCATCACCGCATCGACCATCCGCGACAAGACCCGCGCGCTGTCCTCGATCGGCTCCCCGCGTCCGAGCTGGGTATCGCGCGGCGAGAGGAAGATCGCGCTGCCGCCAAGCTGCGCCATGCCGGCCTCGAACGAGACGCGAGTGCGGGTCGACGATTTCTCGAACACCATCGCCAGGCTGTAGCCAACGAAGGGGCGATAGTTCTCGCCGCGCTGTCGTTGTTGCTTCAGCTCGCTCGCGCGCGCAATCAGGCGCTCGGCCTCGCCCGCGTCGAGATCGAGCAGGGTGAGGAAATGCTTCGGGGTCGTCGGCGTGGTCGCGGTCGTCACGAGGGGCTTCCGTCGGTAGCGGGCACATCGGTACTGAGGAACGTCAGGATCAGCTCGGAGACCGCATCGACGATGCGCGTCGCCTGCTCGTCATCGATGATCAGGGGTGGCAAGAGCCGCACCACCGATCCCGCTGTGACGTTGATGAGTAGACCCTGTTCGAGGGCGCGCGAGACCAGCTCGGCGCAGGGGCGGTCGAGTTCGATGCCGATCATCAGCCCGCGCCCGCGGATATCGACGACGCCCGCGACCCCGTTCAGGCGCATGCGCAGGCCATCGATGAGGCGGTCGCCGAGCACGGCGGCGCGCGCGGGCAGGTGCTGGTTTTCGAGGATATCGAGTACACTCAAGGCCGCGCGGCAGGCGAGTGGATTGCCGCCGAACGTGGAGCCGTGGCTGCCCGGGCCGAACACAGCGGCGGCCGCGCCACTGGCCAGACAAGCGCCGATCGGCACCCCGTTCGCGAGCCCCTTGGCGAGCGTCATCACATCCGGCTTCACGCCGCTCCACTGGTGCGCGAACAGGCGCCCGGTGCGGCCCATGCCGGTCTGGATCTCGTCGATCATCAGCAGCCAGTCGTGGTGATCGCAGAGCAGGCGCAAGCGCTGCAGATAATCCTCGTCCGGAACGACGACGCCGCCCTCGCCCTGGAGCGGCTCGACCAACACGGCGACGATGTTCGGCCGGTTCTCGGCGGCGGTCTCGATGGCATCGATCGCGTTGTAGGGCACGCGCACGAAGCCCTGCACCAGCGGCTCGAACCCAGCCTGGGCCTTGCGGTTGCCGGTCGCGGTGAGCGTCGCCAGGGTGCGTCCGTGAAAGGCGTTCTCCATCACCAGGATGGCGGGATTCTGGATGCCGCGCCGGTGGGCGTGGAGGCGGGCCAGTTTGATCGCCGCCTCGTTGGCCTCGGCGCCCGAGTTGCCGAAGAACACCCGCTCCATGCCGGCCGCGCCGCACAGGCGCACGCCCAGCTCGGCCTGATGCGGCACCTGATAGAGATTGGAGGTATGCAGCAGGGTGCCGGCCTGATCGCACAGGGCGTCGCGCACGGCGGGATGCGCGTGCCCGAGTCCGCAGACGGCGACCCCGGCGAGCGCATCCAGGTAGCGTCGGCCGTTTTGGTCCCAGAGCCAGGCGCCTTCGCCACGCTCGAAAGCGACCGGCAGACGGTTGTAGGTCGTCATGAGCGGTGTGTGCTCGCTGTCTTGGTGCTCAGTCGCCAATGCGTTGCTGGCGTCGTCAGGCCCGTTCACGATGGTCTCTCCGAGTCTTCGCTCTCAAGGTTGGCTTGAAATTCATCGAGGTGGGTCGAGTGGGAGGCGGGGATACTCGATGGACCAGCGCACACGGCTCGGTGCCATCAAGCGAGGTGCAACGGATCGGGTCTCCGTGCATTGTGCAGCGCTCGAGTAAACAGGGAACCTTATCAGGGTTTAGCGTGTCGCCGCAAATCGATTTGGCTCGAGAGCGCTTAAGATGACGATGGCATGCCGTTCACAGCCGACGTGGCGATCGATCCGGTTATAAACTAGAGCGGAGGAGGGCATTTTTTGGCAGATGAACGACAGACGCTATTAGCGCATTGGCTCGCTGCAGCACTCGGCGAGGGCGTCGGGCCGCTGGTGCCGGCATCGGCCGATGCGAGCTTTCGCCGCTATTGGCGCTTTGCCTATCGGGGGCGCACGCTGATTGCGGTCGATGCGCCGCCTGAGCACGAGGATAGCGCGCGCTTCGCGCAGCTCGCGCGCGCGTTTCGCACCGCTGGGCTGAACGCGCCCGAGGTGCTGGCCGATGACGTTGCGCGCGGTTTCCTGGTCGTCTCCGATTTGGGCACGCAGACCTATCTGAATGCGTTGACACCCATTCAGGCTCCAGCTCAGGCCGACCTGCTGTATGGCGATGCGATCATCGCGCTGATCAAGCTCCAGCTCGGGCTGCCGACCGATGGGCTACCGGTCTACGACGCGGCCTTCCTGCGCCGCGAACTCGACCTGTTCCGTCAGTGGCTGCTCGCGCGGCTGCTGCGGATCGAGCTGTCCGAGCGCGAGGGTCGGGATCTCGAGGACCTGTTCGCTCAGCTCATCGAGAACGCGCTGGAGCAACCGCGCGTCGCCGTGCATCGCGACTTCCACAGTCGCAACCTGATGCTGACCGAGGTCGCCAATCCAGGCATCCTCGACCTGCAGGATGCAGTGTCGGGGCCGCTCACCTACGATCTCGCCTCGTTGTTGAAGGACTGTTATATCGCCTGGCCGCGCGAGCGCGTGCTGGGCTGGCTCGATGACTACGCCAAGCAGGCGCGGGCGGCTGGGCTGCTGGGGGAAACCGATGGACCCCAGCTCCTGCGCTGGTTCGACCTGATGGGGGCGCAGCGCCATCTCAAAGCCGCCGGCATCTTCGCCCGCTTGGCCGTGCGCGATGGCAAGCGCGGCTATTTGGCGGACCTTCCTCGTACCCTCGGCTATCTGCGCGAGCTTGGATCGCTCTATCCCGAGCTACAGCCGCTGGCGAGACTGATCACTCAACGGCTCGTTCCGCGCTTGAGCGCGCGGTGACCGATATCGCGCCGGTAGAAGGCGTCCGCAAACTGAATCTGCTCGGCGCGTGCGTAGGCATTGGCGGCGGCCTCGCCGATATCGGCGCCGAGCGCGGTGACGCAGAGCACGCGGCCGCCGTTGGTGAGCGTCTGCTCGCCATCTCGTTTGGTGCCGGCATGGAAGACCTTGGCCTCTTGCTCGCCCGTGTCCGTGCGTGTACCTGTGCCTGTATCCGTGCCCGTACTCATGCCAATATTCGCAGCGTTAGTCTCCGCCTTGCTGTCGCTGTCGCGAGCGGCATCGAGGCCGCTGATCGGATGGCCTTTGGCATAGTCGCCGGGATAACCACCGGCAGCCATCACCACCCCGAGCGCGGCCTGATCGCGCCAGCGGGCCTCGACCTCGGTCAGCCGCCCATCGGTCGCGGCCAGGCACAGCTCGAGCAGGTCGCTCTCTAGGCGCATCAGGATCGGCTGGGTCTCGGGATCGCCGAGACGACAGTTGTACTCGAGCACGCGTGGTGTCCCGTCCGCATCGATCATCAGCCCCGCGTAGAGAAAGCCGACGTAGGGCAGGCCCTCGGCGCGGAGTCCGGCCACCGTGGGCTCGATCACCTCGCGCATGATCCGCTGTTCCAATGCAGGCGTCACGATGGGCGCGGGCGAGTAGGCGCCCATGCCGCCGGTGTTCGGGCCGCGATCGCCCTCATCGCGCGCCTTGTGGTCCTGCGAGGTGGCCAGCGGCAGCACCTGCTCGCCGCTCACCAGCACGATGAAGCTGACCTCCTCGCCGAGCAGCTTGTCCTCGATCACCACCCTGGCGCCTGCCTCGCCGAAGCGACCCTGACCGAGCATCGCCTCGACTGCGGCGCGCGCTTCAGCGAGCGTCTCGGCGACCACCACGCCCTTGCCGGCGGCCAGGCCATCGGCCTTCACCACCACCGGCGCGCCGACCTGGTCCAGATAGGCCAGCGCCTGCTCGCGCTCCTCGAAGGTCCGATAGGCGGCGGTCGGGATGCCGTGGCGCTGCATGAAGGCCTTGGCGAAGTCCTTCGAGCCTTCGAGACGCGCGGCCTGCCGCGAGGGACCGCAGCAACGCAGGCCAGCGGCGACCAGCGCATCGCTGACGCCAGCGACCAGCGGTGCCTCCGGGCCAATGATGCAGAGGTCGATCTGCTGGTCTCGGGCGAAGCGGATTAGCGCCTCGGCGTCGGTCGGCTCTAGGTCGACGTTCTCGACCCCGGTTTCGACGAGGGTGCCGCCATTGCCGGGGGCGACGAAGACCTGATCGGCCTGTGGCGATTGGGCGATTTTCCAGGCCAGGGCGTGCTCGCGGCCGCCGGCGCCGATGATGAGGATATTCATAAGGGTTCTACCGAATTGAGGGTGGCTGTCTCGTCTTTCGCCCGTCTTCGGCGGCGTACAGGACAAGCGGCCGAAGCAAAATCATGACGGCGGATTCTAGAGCCATCATGAGCGCGGCGCGAGGGTGCGACGGCGATGAAGGCCATCGGCTCGGCCGTGAAGAGCGCCTGCTCGTCTGCTAAGGTCGACGGGAGTCGTCTCGATATATACTCTCGCCGCTGACAGCGGTGCGGGTGACGCGCTCGCTCCATTGATCGCCATTGAGGAAACGCCATGCACCTGCAGCCCGTGATCCTGTCTGGAGGCTCCGGCACCCGGCTCTGGCCGCTCTCGCGCGAGGCCTACCCGAAACAGTTCCTGCCGCTGACCGGCGCCAACACCCTGCTGCAAGACACGGCGCTGCGCCTCGATGGCCTGGTCGAGGAGCATCCGCGCTTAGGGGTCTTGCCGCGCGATCCGATCGTGGTCTGCAACGAGGCGCATCGATTCCTGGTGGCCGAGCAGATGCGGCTGATCGGGCGCACGCCGGCCGCGATCCTGCTCGAACCCTTCGGCCGCAATACCGCGCCCGCGCTCACGTTGGCCGCCCTGAGTGCGGTCGCCGCCGATGAGGATGACCCGATCCTGCTGGTGGCGCCCGCCGATCATGCCATCGCCGATGGCGAGGCGTTTCGCCAAGCCGTTGCCGATGGTGCGGTGTTGGCAAAGCAAGGCGCCGTCATCACCTTCGGCATCGTGCCGACCAAGCCCGAGACCGGCTACGGCTATATCCAGCAGGGCGAAGCGCTGGCCAACACCGATCTCAACGGCACCGCCTATCGCCTGCACGCCTTCGTCGAGAAGCCCGACCGCGCCACCGCCGAGCGCTATCTGAGCAGCGGCGAGTATCTCTGGAACAGCGGCATCTTCATGCTGCGCGCCTCGGTTTGGCTGACGCTGATCCGACGCTTTCGTCCCGAGATCGCCGAGGCCTGCACGGCGGCGATGGACGCGGTGCGCAGCGATGGCGCGTTCCGCCGGCTGGATGCGACCCTGTTCAAGGCCTGCCCGAGCGATTCGATCGATTACGCGGTGATGGAGCGGCTCTCGCAGGCCGAGGACGTCTCCGAGCATCCGGCGATCGTCTTGCCGCTCACGGCCGGTTGGTCCGATGTCGGCGCCTGGTCCGCGCTCTGGGAGGTGCGCGAGCAGGATGGCGATGGCAACGTGCTCGATGGCGATGCCTTCGTGCACGAATCACGCAACAACTTGCTCATCGCGCAGAGCCGGCTGTTGGCTGCGGTTGGCGTCGATAACCTGATCGTGGTCGAGACGCCGGATGCGGTGCTGGTCGTCAATCGCGAGCGCGCGCAGGATGTGAAGGCGGTGACCACGTTCCTCAGCGAGGCGCAGCGCAACGAGCATCGTCATCATCAGCGGGTGCATCGGCCCTGGGGCGCGTTCGAGTCGCTCGCCATGGGCGGGCGTTATCAGGTCAAGCGGCTCACAGTGAAGCCCGGCGAGGCGCTGTCGAAGCAGATGCATCATCACCGCGCCGAGCATTGGGTCGTAGTCTCCGGCACCGCCAAGGTGACCAACGACGACAAGACCTTCCTGCTGACCGAGAACCAATCGACCTATATTCCGGTCGGCACCACCCATCGGCTCGAGAACCCGGGCACCATCCCTCTCGAGATCATCGAGGTGCAATCCGGCAGCTATCTGGGCGAGGATGACATCGTGCGCTTCGACGATCTCTACGATCGCGGCGGCGATAGCGGTTGTTGAGCAGGCGCGCCCGCCGCCACTAGCCGCGCCGGCCGGCTTCGGCTACTATCGCGGGCTTTTGTCAGCAGGGCACCAACATGGGCTTCAAATGCGGCATCGTCGGGCTGCCCAACGTCGGCAAGTCCACCTTGTTCAACGCGCTCACCAAATCGGGCATCGCGGCCGAGAACTATCCGTTCTGCACCATCGATCCGAATGTCGGGATGGTGCCGTTGCCGGATGAGCGCCTCGATGTGATCGCCGGCATCGTCAAGCCGGCCAATGTGATCCCGACCACCATGCAATTCGTCGATATCGCCGGGCTGGTGGCTGGAGCGTCCAAGGGTGAAGGGCTCGGCAACAAGTTCCTCGCCAACATCCGCGAGACCGATGCCATCGCCCATGTGGTGCGTTGTTTCGAGAACGACGATGTGGTGCATGTCGCCGGTCGCGTCGATCCGCTTGGCGACATTGAGGTGATCGACACCGAGCTGGCGCTGGCCGACATGGAGACGGTCGGCAAGGCGCTGGAGAAGGCGATCAAGCAGTCCAAGACCGGCGACAAGACCCAGCTCGCGCGCAAGGCGCTGCTGGAGCGGGTCAGCGCGCATCTCGATCAGGGGTTGCCGGTGCGGGCGATGGATCTCGGCGCCGATGAGCGTACCGAATTGCGCGAGCTGTTCCTGCTCACCGCCAAGCCGACCATGTACATCGCCAACGTCGCCGAGGATGGCTTCGAGGACAATCCGCTGCTCGAGCGTATCCGCGCGCATGCGGCGGGCGAGGGGGCCGTGGTGGTGCCGGTCTGCGCCGCCATCGAGGCCGATATCGTCGAACTCGAGGAGGCCGAGCGCGCCGAGTTCATGGCCGATCTTGGGCTGGAAGAACCGGGCCTGAATCGGGTGGTGCGCGCTGGCTACCGGCTGCTCGGCCTTGAGACTTACTTCACCGCCGGCCCCAAGGAGGCGCGTGCTTGGACGATTCCGGCCGGTGCCACCGCGCCGCAGGCCGCAGGCGTGATCCACAGCGATTTCGAGCGCGGTTTCATCCGCGCCGAGGTCATCGCCTATGAGGACTTCGTCGCCTGCAAGGGCGAGCAGGGCGCCAAGGAAGCCGGCAAACTGCGCAGCGAAGGCAAGGACTACCTCGTCAAGGATGGTGACCTGGTGCACTTCCGCTTTAACGTCTAGTGTGTACGCTGGCTCCGATTGCTTGACCTGTCGCGCGTGTCGCGCTATTCTGCTCGGCCTTTCTGGCTACGTAGCTCAGTTGGTTAGAGCGCGGCACTCATAATGCCGATGTCGCTAGTTCGAATCTAGCCGTAGCCACCAGAAAAACCAACTCAAATGAGCCGCTTCCGAGCGGCTTTTTTGTGCCTAATCCTGGGCCACTCGAAAGCCTAAGCCGCCATAACGATTCCACGGCAGGATCGCGCGTCGGACGGCGGCTCGCACCAGCCCCGTCTGACCATGCCAGGAGCTACCGCGAATCGTGCGCGAACCGGCATGGCTCGCGGGAGCGCAGCGCTGCTCCGCGCCCTCGTAGTCGCGCTGATAGGCCGAGCAGGTCCACTCCCAGACGTTGCCCAGCATGTCATGCAGTCCCCAGGCATTCGCCTGGAACCGCCCGACCGGCGCGGTCTGAGCATAGCCATCGTCGCAGGCGTGATGGGGCCAGGAGAAGCCATTTTCGCGCGCCGAGGTCTGATCGTGAACATTGGCATAGGTGCAGGCCTCGTGCGTCTTCTCGCCCCAGTAGGCAGCGGTCTTGGTGCCGGCGCGGGCGGCGTATTCCCATTCCGCCTCAGTCGGTAGGCGGTAAGCTTGGTCAGTCGTCTCCGAGAGCCAGGCGGCATAGGCGGTAGCGTCTTCCCAGCTGACATTGATCACCGGTCGATGGCCGCGCCCCCAGCCTTGATCCTCAGGGAGGCGTCGATCGGTGGCTTCGGCAAAGCGGTCATATTGGCTGAAGGTGACCTCGTATTTCCCCATCTTGAAGGCCTCAACGCAGACTTTATGCGCTGTTTCGTCCCGACCGCCGCCCTCGCTTGGGGGGCTGCCCATCTCGAAGCAGCCCGCTTTCAGGGCCACCATCTCGGGGGTCTGGGCGAAACGATGCGCCCGCTCGGCCCGTTGCGCGCGACGCGTTTCGGCGAGCGCGCGAAAATCGCAGCCGGTGGGTTCACACCGGTCCAAATAGGCTTGGTAGGCCGCTTCGTCATCGGCTTGCTCGGCGTGGGCAAAGGCGACTTGGTCAAGCGCGGCCTTGATCTGCGTGAGCGCCTGTTCGCGTTGCGCGAGTTCGGCGGC
>PWTO01000054.1 GCA_003562815.1 Chromatiaceae bacterium
GGCGCAGGCGACTGATCAGCCTGGCCTGATTGACCAAGCACTCCCAGCCCAAGTGAATGCAGGCATAACGCCCATCGCCGATCAAAATCCACGGGCGTTGATCCAACCAGCGCGCGACCAGGCGCACCATCACCATGGTCCACTCCACGGTGGTGCGATGCCGGCGACCCGCCGCGGTGTCGGCCTGCTCGGAGGGCATCGGCAGGGTCAAAAATGGCAGCGCCCAGACCCGCTGACTCCAAGGCACGGGCACTAGCAGCGCCATGACCAGCCATTCCACGCCCAGACAGGTGACCACCTTGCCCCGGCTGGAGCGCACTGCGTCGCGATACACCCCTTTGGCCCGGATGCGCCGCCCAAACCGGCGCTCCAGGGTCTCGTCGATCGCCATCACGATCGGCAGGCTGGGCGGGAGCAAGGCCAGCAACAGCCCCAGCAGGATCTGCGCTCCGCGCAGCCCTGACCAGCGTGCCCGATTGAGCACCCGATGATAGCGCTCGAAGCGCCGCTCGCCGCAGAGCCCCATCGCGCGCAGCGCCGCCGTCACCGTGCGTGGCCCCTGCGCGAGCAGGGTGCCGATCACCAACACCTGCGCATGCGCCCAGGTCGGACGGGTAAACAGCACGGCAAACGGCTCTAAGACGGCTACAATGGTTAACGGCAGAGCGAGCATGGGCGGCGCAGTTTGGCGTTTTGATCGACATCAGACGATACCGCCCACCTCGCGCTGCCGCCAACCGCTCAGCCGCCGGTCGTCCCGCCGACACTGGCCGATCACCGGCCACGAAACCGCTTAGCAAAATGGCCAAAGTCGAGGAGGACCACTTCGATTTGATTGACGACTGCAACCACGCCCTCGGTATTCTTCGCTAACGCTTCGGCCCATTGCTTGGAATCGTCGTCTTCCGTCGTTCCTTTTAGGAACACGATGCCTTCCTGGACCCTGACCTGGGGTTCGCCGAACCAGCCTGTCGTTTTAAGAATATTCGCGATGCGTCGCCTGATCTCGTCATCCTTGGCAACGGGTTGGACATCGACTTTAGCTGGGGCCTCGGGTTTGCCTTCGATCACTTGCGCCGGCACCGGCTTATCCACGCGACCACCTAAGGGTTGGGCAGCCACCGAGGTGAACGTAAAGATGGCGCAGCACAGGAGTGTGACGCAGAGGACATGGAGCGCGTTACCTGCAGGTATGATTGACATGATGCAAAAGAGGCCTGCGAGCGCAAGGTCTCATCGCTCAGGCTGCACCGCTGCCGACCCAAAAGGCGAGGCTCTTATCGAGGAACTCGTTGTAGCGCATGTAATGCGTGCCATCACAGGAGAACGTCAAGCTAATCATGCCGTTGAAGACATTAATCGAGGCAGAGCGCAGATAGAAGTTCTCGTCCATCAAGCGCAACTCTTTTAATGCGTTGAGAACAAGCGAGATGCTCGCCTGCGGAATCACCGCCTCGTCGGCGTAGGCTCGGCGGGGATAGACCAGACAAATGTCCGGGTCCGAGAGCGCTTCGTGGTCAAGGATGCGGTAGCGAAACGGATCATCCACCGTCCACAGCGTCGCGCGGCTGCTCGCGAAGTGAATCACTCCCTGAAACATGCCGCGCTCGACCAGCAGTTCCTCGATGACCGAGAGGACTTGATCGAGGTTCTGATCCATCGGGCTCTCGATCCGTGTCTGCAACAGCACCGTGTTGCGAATCGAAGGATCGCCCTTGATCTGCAACCAATGGGGCAGATCTTCGTAGAGTTTCGCCGACACCGGCAGGTCTTTGAGATTGAAGGTCGCACCGACATAACCCAGCAGCTCGCCGTCGCGGCGGATGACGTGCAAGGCCGTCAGCGATGGGCGGTGCGAGACGAGTCCGACATAGGCATCAGAGAGCAAAAAGCCCCATGCGGGAACCGCCTCGCGCATGTAGGGACGTGTCGAACGATCGCGTCCGACGTCCGCTGGATTCGTTCCCTCTGCGCTAACGGTGTCGCTGATCTGGATACCTTTCGCATCCAGGACAAAGAGCGCACCACAGGAAGGGATGTGTCGGCAACTACCGGCTAAGACGTCGTTGAGTGGTACTCGATCGCCCCAGGCCGCCATACAAGCGCCAGCGATCTGTGCAAGCGGTTCGTGCAGCGTGCTCGCGATGGCCTCGCGTTGACGGTGAATGGTGCCCTTCAGCGTACTGTCCATCTCACTCCCACATTGACCGATCTAGATGTCCGTGTCACGACTGCCGGCTGCTGTCGTGTCCGGGATCAACGTCTCGCGGTAAGCATGCCAACTGCCATAGCCGAGGATCGGCGTGACCACGATCAGGCCGACGAAGTAGGTCAGGATGCCAATGGTCGTCAACACCGCGATCAAGGCCGCCCACAGGGTCATCGCCGGCCAATTATCGCCGACCGCCCGCCAGCTCGCGAAGGCCGCGTTGACGGGGTCAATCCGCTGATCGATCAACATAGGCAGCGACACCGCCGTGATCCGGAAGACGAACAATGCTAACACCAACGCGACGCCGCCAAAAACAAGCGCGAACGGCCAGCTCTGGCCGAGCATCGCCGGCAGCGGTCGCACGTCCGAGTAGGTCGGCATCAACTCATGGAAGACCCCGCCGAACAGCAGATTCGAGAGCATGATCCAGTTGATGAAGACCATCAGCAGGAACAGCCCCATGAGCGCGAGGCCCGAGGTATTGGCGGCGAGGATGCGCCGCACCGTCTCGCTGGCGTTTTCGTCCTGTCGCTCGCGGTGCTTTGCCATCGCCATCAGTCCGACCGAGAGGATCGGGGCAATGACTAAAAAGCCACCGAAGATAAAGGGCACCAAATAGAAGCGGTTGATGCCGAGCGTCAGCGAAACCAGCAGAAACGCCAGCGCCGCCACGGCCAGGCCGTAGAGCAGGCCGGTCATGGGTGCCGCCATCAGGTCGTCAAAGCCGCTTTGCAGCCACGAGAGCGCTTGTTTAGCGGGCAAGCGCGGGATCGCAAAGCGGATCTCCGGGATCTGATCGGTTGCCAGGACATAGGTGTTCATAAAGACTCCTCCGCGCATTGGGGCGGATGCTGGGGTGCTGTTGACTGACGGTCGTGCTCGGCCACCGGGTCGGCAATCACGGTAGTCGCGCGGCGTAGCGCGGCGGTGACAGAATCACGCCATCGAGTCAGCGAACGGTGGCGTCGAAGGCATCTCGTTCCCGAGTGAGTCGGGAGTGATTGGGTTGCTGCAGGGGCCGTGCCAAGGTGCTTTGGCAGTGTCGCTACCGGGTTCAGTTCGCCGGAGCGCTTATTAGGGTGGCTCAAATCAGCTAGAGATGGTTGTTTTGAACCGGAGGAGGACCGCTGCGGGGTCCATTGACGCCGCAGCAGATGCCACCTCTAGCTGCCACCTCTAGCGTCTCCGCCCGCGCAGAGGATGGTGTCTGAGTTCGCCATCGGCGTGTCGTCGAGTCCAGGGACTTGAGTTGCCTCGGGTGGTGCATGCCTTGCTTAATGCGATCAAGAGTCCACGCGAGCCGTTGTCCGAGATGCGCCGCGCTGGGGGTATCCTGGCACTGTTCGGCGGTCCGATCGAGGTCTGGCGGCTCGCTGGTCTCCCGAACCCCGGCGAAGAGGCCCGAACCTATATGGAGAATCAGGAAGCGCCCGAGGCAGAAGGAACGACCGGGTCGCTCGCTTGACTAAACCGCTCATTCGACTCGGGTGGGGAAGGGCGGCACGCGCTCGAACCGAGAACCCAGCCGGGTGACGTCGAGGCCCGGCGCTTCGCGAAATCGCTCGCCGAGACCGTCGATCACGCCAGGAGCGAGCATCGCTTCGAGATGCTCGGGTTGGTGGCGCCGCCGGCCTTCCTCGGCCTGCTGCGCAAGAGCCTGCCGGACGAGACCGCCCGCCAGGTTGTGCTCGAAGTGGACAAGGATCTGACGCGCTACGATGCAGAGGGCGTGCGAGCGCATCTGCCGAAGCGGCTGTTTGAGACGTCCTTACGTTCATAGCCGTCCACGACAGGGCTGGGCTGCCGTGACGGCTGGAGCCGTATTCAGTGAAGAAAACGGCTATCGGTCAGGAGTGGCTAGGTCCACTCGTGCTCGTCGACCTGACGCTCTGCCTCTTCCTTGGTGATGCCGTAACGTTCCTGGACCTTGCCGACCAACTGATCCTTGTTGCCTTCTACAGCCAAGAGATCATCGTCGGTCAGCTTCGCCCAACGTGTCTTCGCCTGGCCTTTCAGTTGATTCCACTTGCCTTTGATTTCGTCCCAGTTCATTGGATTCACCTCTTTGGTCACGTCATTGGTAGGCTCAGCGCGCTCGGCGCTGAAGAGGGTGCAGAAGAGGAGTTTCCCCGTCTCACCAAGACCGGCTGGCCTCAATGCACTTGAAGCACGTCCTGTGCCAGTTGCGGCGCGTCCTCCTCTGTCATGAATTTAGGCTTCTGATGGGTTGTTCGGCTATCCGCTCCCGCACGCCGGGCAGGCCGGGTCGGGCGGGATGCTCAGCGTGCGTATTGCCATCGTTTGTGCATCGAGCAGCAGGAGCTTCGAGAACAGCGGCGTGCCGTAGCCGGCGAGGATCTTGATCGCCTCGGTGGCTTGGAGGCTGCCGATGATACCGACCAGCGGCGCGAGCACCCCTTCGCGGGCGCACCGCTCGCCTTCTTGCCCGTCATCGGGATACAGGCATTGATAGCAGGGATCGCCCGGGCGGCCGGTGAAGACCGCAACCTGGCCTTCGGCACGGATGGCGGCACCGGAGACGAGTGGGATGCCGGCACCGATGCAAGCGGCATTGACGGCATAGCGGGTCTGGAAGTTGTCGCTGGCGTCGACGAGCAGATCGACCTCGGCGCTGAGTTCGACAAGACGCGCCGGACTCAGGCTGCGTTTGATCGGCACCAACTCGCAGTGCGGGTTCAGCGCCCGCAGCGTGGCGAGGGCGGAGTCGACCTTGGTCCAGCCGATGCGCTCGCTGTTGTGCAGGATTTGGCGCTGCAGGTTGGAGAGATCGACGGCATCGAAGTCGGCCAGCAGCAGGCGGCCGACGCCGGCGGCAGCGAGGTACATGGCCACCGGGGAGCCGAGGCCGCCGAGGCCGACGATGAGCACGCGCGCGCGGCGCAAGCGGTTTTGGCCGTCTTCCCCGAAACCAGGCACGAGTGTCTGGCGGCTGTAGCGGGTCATCTCGTCCGGGGTCATCGGTCGGTGGCCAGGTCGTGATCGTTAGCCGCCGATTTGTTCGGTGGCTGGCTGTGCGCGACCGATCTCGGTGACATCAACGAAATAATAGCCACAGGTGGCGGGCGTGAGGTTTTCGCTGGCGGTGCGGGGGTACTTGCGGCAGCTCGGTGGGCGCGCATGGTAGACAGCGCAGCTGCTCAACCCCCCGGCATCGTAGCGCAGGAACGGGCACGGATAGGGCAGCTTGCAGCAGGCACCGCAGCGGTTGCAATCGCCGCGCCGGCCGGCATCGACCGGTAGCAGGGAGGTTGCGAAACGCTGAATCTTGCGGCTCAGGCCAGCCGCAACCTCGCGCAGGGGCTGGCGCCTGTTCGGTGGCGTCGTTTGCATCGGTGGGGACTCCTAAGGGAGAGGGCGATGGGAAGCGCGAGTCGAGGCCCGGGGCTAGCGGCTTGAAGCCGAGAGAGAGTCATTCGCCCTGATGTGATTAGCGGGTCGATATACTACGTGTCTCGTGCTTATTTGACCATGGGCATTGCCAGCGTCCAGAGAGTGCTTCATCGGTCGGCGATGGTTATACTGAGCGATTAGTCGATATGCTTCGTACGCTGCGGCGCCGCGCCCGACGAGCCCATGGCTCTCTGGCGAGGGGGCCAAAGTACCCGCCCAATACGCTTAGAGGACAGCTACATGCACCACGGTACGACCATCACCCAGTTCATCGCCGAAGAGCAACGCCACGCGCCGGGCGCGACCGGCGAGTTTACCGCGCTGCTCAACGACATCGTCACTGCGTGCAAGATGATCTCCAATCA
>PWTO01000050.1 GCA_003562815.1 Chromatiaceae bacterium
AGTGTCTTGGTCGGACACGTGAATGGGGGCACCGATGCCGCGCGGCATCGGTGTAGAACCTCCGGTCAGTCGTTATCGAACGATGAGAATGATAACGCCACTCCCTGGGAACGGCCTCAGGAAGTAACCATCCCCCGGCAAAGCCGAGGGCTTTGAATGCGTGAGCCGCTCAAAGCGGCCAGGGGAGTCTGCGCGGCACGGTCGTTGCTTCGTGGTTGCTATCAAGCACTGCGCCGAACAGGGCCGTTGCCGAGCGCCTCGCTTTCCTAAAGTCCTCCCTAGAGCGAAGACCCGATGAACACTGCGCCGATAACCGATGTAAAGTCCCGATGCTCACGCGAGCGGCTCAACGCCCTGCTGCTCATCATCATCATCGCCGCAGTAGCGACCACCGACGTCGCCGCTCAAGCACCGGTTGATCCCGCCGAGCCTGGCGAGGCGAGGAGAACACCAAGTGGCGAGCCCTGGCGCGGCACCCTTCAGAGCGGCGCCGAGGTCTGGGTCGATCCGCGCACCAACCGGCCGATGACCCAAGGGCCCGGCTACCAGACCCAGCTTTGGGATGGCATCTATCGTCTTAACGACAGCACTGAGCTGCACGTGCGCGAGGGTCGGGTGGTGCCGACCACCGAGATGCTTGAGCGTCGCCAAGCGACGCCGATGCCACCGCCACCTGACGAGCAGGCTCCCCGGGAGGGCGACATCGCGCAGCCAGGGCAGCCGGGCGAGACAGCCTTGGGCGGCGATAGCCGTCCCTGCCAGGTGCTGGTTAAACAGGCTTGCGGTCGCGACAACGCCTGCGCGGATACCACCAAATGCAGCGCCGCACATCAACTGGTCGATATGGCCGCTGAGCAGCGGGCGCAACAGGCAAGGCCGAATGCGCTGACAGGCACCGGGCGCAAGTGCCGCGACGCGCTCGGCGACAGCTTCTTTGCCCCCTGTCAAGCGAGCGCCGCTGGCGAGGAAAACGCAGCGCCGGCGCGCTGAAGGCTGGAATCGCGCTTGGTTCCCTGACCACCACGGAGCATGATGACCATGAATGATGAACGGCATTCGACGGCGCTGAGCTTTGGGCTAAGACCATCGCTCAGGCAATGGGCGGAAGCGCGGGCATTAGCGTCCGGCAATGGCCGCTTCCAGCTCCGGCATCGCCACCGGCTTGACCAGGTGGCGATCGATACCGGCGCGGCCTGAGCGACGGCGGTCCAGCTCCCGGCTGAAGCCGGTGACCGCGATCACCCGCAAGCCATCGAAGCCGTCGAGACGGCGTAGCCGAGAGGCCACCTCGTAGCCGTTGAGACCCGGCAGGCCGATGTCGAGCACCACCACGTCGGGCCGGTGGGACTCGGCCGCGCTGAGGCCGCCGGGGCCGTCGTGCGCGAGGACAACCTCGTGCCCACGTTGCTCCAGCAGCCGCTTCAGCCCGTTGCCGAAGTCCAGATTGTCTTCAATGACTAGGATGCGTTGCGCCGGGGTCGGAGCGGTCTGCGCTGAGTCTTGTGGCTGCCCCTGCGGCTGATCGCCAGTCTCGATCGACGGCGCCGTCTGCAACGGCAGCAGCACCCAGAATTGGCTGCCTTGGCCGGGCCCGTCACTCTCGGCGTGGATCGAACCGGCATGCATCTCGACCAGCGAGCGCGTGCCCAACCCGGAGCGCGAGGTCTGCGGCTCGCCATCGCGCTGCGGGGCCTGAAAGAAGGGCTCGAAGATGCGCGCCTGGGTCTCGGCGCTCATGCCGATGCCTTGATCGCGGATGCCGACCTCGGCCAAGCCATTGTGCGCGCGGGCGCTGAGCCGAATCTCGCTGTCCGCCGGCGAATAGCGGCTGGCGTTGACGAGCAGGTTGGCGAAGATCTGGCGCAGCCGGGTGGCGTCGGCCAGCAGTGGCATGGGCTCAGCGCCGATGTCGAGCGCGAGCCGTTGGTGGCTGGTCTCGAGCGTCGATTGGACTTGCATCACGACGTCTTGCAGCGTGGTGCTCAAATCCAGCGGCTCGCACTGGAGGCTGAGCTTGCGGCGAGCGATGCGCGAGATATCGGAGAGATCGTCGAGCAGGCGCTTGATCTGCGCCGGTCATCGAGCGCGATCTCGGACAGGTCAAAGAGCGCCGTGCTGTGGATCTCGTCCGAACTGACCAGATCGCGCACCTCGAGACCCTCGATCGACCAGCCATGGGCGTGGGCGATCAGGGCCACCTCCTCTGGACTCTCGGCGAGCGAGATCAGCAGGCAGCGCTCGCCCTGGCGCAGCCCTTCGATCAGGAACTCATCGATCACCCGTGTGCACATCCCCTGCTCGCGCAGCCGCGCGCTGGCCTCCAGGGCGGTACCGAAGGCGGACCGGGTTGCGACCTGCTCGCCCAACGCATACTCGACCTTGAGCGGCAGACTGCTCGCGCCCTGAGCTGGAGCCGGTCCCAAGGCGACCTGGTCCCGGATCGCGGCCGTTGACGGATGGTGAGACTCAGGGCTCGACTCGGCGCTCGGCGCTCGGCACGGCTCCACCAACAGGGGCAGGTCAGGCTTGCAGGGTCTGCTCGGAAGCCATCGAGTCCGTCGCTCGCCAGGGTCTCGACCGCCACGGCGATGCGCGCATTATAGGCGGGGGAATCCGCCATGGCCTTGGCGAAGATCGCTGGTCTTGAGGGCGGCGCCATCGCTCTCAAAGAGCTGCTTGTCCATGTCTGAGACGCGGGTCATCACCTCGATTAGCAAACTGCGCGCAAACTTGATACCAGAACCAATCTCCCTCTAGGTTTACAATTTCCCTGCCTGTCCAGAGCGAAACCATCCCCCGCAACCATTGCTGATATCCACCATCGACGGGTGGTATTGACCCACGACTGATCAGCCATGACGAGCTTAAAACCCAGATCCAACCTCGTGGCCATGAGCTGGCCCGCTTGTTGCTGATCGAGCTGGATCAAGTCTTGTTAGCGAGAGGTTGTCCACGATGGAAGGCTTCACACCCGTCTTGTCAACGATCGGCGGGGTGCTGATCGGTTTCGCCGCGATCGCACTCCTCTATTTCAACGGCCGTATCGCCGGCATCAGCGGCATCATGGGCGGCGTGCTCAGGCCGCAGAAGAGCGACACGCTCTGGCGCGCGGTCTTTCTGGCTGGACTCGTGACCGGGGCCGCCCTGATCCTGCTGCTGCACCCAGCGGCAATGGATCTGCGCTTCGACGTCTCCGATTCGACGATCATCCTCGGTGGCTTCCTGGTCGGCATCGGCACCCGGATCGGCACCGGCTGCACCAGCGGTCATGGCGTCTGTGGTGTCGGTCGGCTGGCGCCGCGATCACTGATCGCGAGCGCGGTCTTCGTCGGCTTTGCGATCGCCACCGCGACGCTGGTCCGGCATGTCTGGGAGGGCTTCTGATGCTTGGCTATCTCGTCGTCTTCCTCTCCGGCACCCTGTTCGCGATCGGGCTCGGCGTCTCCGGCATGACGCTGCCGCAAAAGGTCATCGGCTTCCTCGATCTCGGCGGTGATTGGGACCCGAGCCTCATCCTGGTCATGGTCGGCTCGGCCGGCGTCTACCTGCTCTTCTACCGCTGGATCAAGCAGCGCTCGAGCCCGTTGTTCGATACCGAGTTTCACATTCCGGCCCGCTCCGACATCGATCAGCGGCTCCTGGTCGGCGCCGGACTGTTCGGCATCGGCTGGGGTCTGGTCGGGCTCTGTCCCGGCCCGGCCATGACCGCGCTGGTCAGCGGCCATCCCGAGGCATTGATCTTCTTCACCGCGATGGTGACCGGCATGTACGCCCATCGCACAGTGGAGCAATTCGCGGAGAATCGGACACCGACTGGGAGCATGAGCGATGGATGATCTGAGCCGCACGCCGTCAGGCAGCGCCCTAGGGGACGGGTATCGGTCCAAGGCCCAGCACCAGGTTCAGACATCTTAATCACCCATGGGCACGATGACCATGTCAATGCGTCTTACTGCTCGGACGTACCACGATGCCTGGCCATCGACCCGTGGTTCATGCGCTCGCTCAGGAGGTCGATGACTGGAAGCAGGCCGCATCGGACGCGACTCTGGCTCTGGCTCTGGCTCCGATCCCCGACGATCGCACCGTCGAGGTCTGGGCCTCTCTACCTCCGCCACATCGTCCATGGCTGTGGCCGCTGCAATCTGCCGGGCGCTGATCCGGAGCAGATGTTTCAGTCCTTGCAGCGACTGAAAACAGAGATCCCCGACGACATAACCCTGTTTCCCAGCCACCACTACGCAGCCGTGGCGACCTCGACCATGGCCGAGTAGCAACGGGCCAACCCGTTCCTGCACTTCGATGAAGCCGAGGCGCTTCTGCGCCTTCCGCGCCGAGCACAACCGTCACCGTCATCCGCCCTACCGACCGGTACCGCGCGGCTGGAGCGCCTGGTGAGCACAAACAACGGAGATGGCCTTGCTCTATGCCTGACTGAAAGCCGTGCATCTATTCGGCGTCGTGCTGCTGGTCGGCAATGTCATCGTGACCCTGGTCTGGAAACTGGGTGCCGACCGCACCGGTGAGCCGTCGGTGATTGCCTTCGGCCAGCGCTTGGTCACCTTGACCGACTGGTGGTTCACGCTCGGCGGTGTGGTGCTGATCCTCATCGGCGGCTTCGGGGCGGCATGGGTCACCACCCACCGCCCATCACTGCGAATCCAGCCTTGGCAGTTGAAGATGGCATCGAGCAGATCGGCTCGAGCCAATCGATGAGCTGGTGGCGAAGTGCTCGAAGAGGTTTCAGAGCAGACGCACTGAGCGTACGGCTCCGGTATCCGGGAAGCACGGCACCCGTGGAGGTTGCGCAGCCTACCGCTGGCATGGGGATAGCTGTCAGCAGACGGCCAGCGTGCCGATTGCACGCGTTCATGCCCCACCCATACCCTGGAACAAGCTCTGGGATGACGTCAAATTCAGCGTCGAGCACCTGAGCGATATCACCCATGTCGCCGTGGTTGCCGATCAGGGCTGGATTGGCGCCTATGTCAACATGCTCAACCCGCTGATGAAGGCCGAACTCAAGCACTTCAAGCGTCCCGAGCTGGAAGTCGCTCGGAGCTGGCTGGCCCAGGCGGTCTAGTCATTCAGAGATGGCGTCACCCTGTCAGTGAGGGGCATCGACAAGGTCTCGCCTGACGCTTTCAAAAATCTCGCGGGCCAAGTCCTCGCGCGCCGCAGAGCGAAACGCGTTACCCTCCATGCGCGCGATGAACAGCTCGTCGAGGGTGCGATCCAGGTAGGCGGCGAAGTTGGTGAAGTTGTTGGCGCGGGCGGCTTCGCTGATACTGTCGTTCCGTTCTGCGGAGGCACGTATCTGATCGAAGAACAGCTGATCGGCCTCGTTGAAGTCGGTGCCGAAGCGCTCGTTGATGCGGTCGATCAGGCTCGAGAGTGGCACGACTTCATCCTTGGATACCGCCGGTACCGACTCTTGAACTTGGGCGTCGCGATGAAGGGAAGTCAGAACCAGCCCTCAACGCGAGAGCGCTTGCTGGGCGATAGACTTGTTGCCATGTGATCGAACGATTACGATAGTCACATGTTCAGGATCAAGCAAACGCCACAGTTTGCCGCTTGGCTGTCTGGAATAAAAGACGGCTTGACGCGGCGGCGTCTGGCAACGCGCCTGCGAAAAGCATCACTCGGCAACCTCGGCGACGTGAGGCCTGTCGGAAACGGCGTCTTTGAAATGCGCGAATATTTTGCGCCCTGGCTGGCGGCTCTACTACATTCAACGCGGGGCGACGCTGATCCTGATGCTGGGCGGTGGTGATAAATCGACGCAACAAGCTGACATTGCCAAAGCGATTTCTTTGGCATCCACGCTGGAGGATTAAGTCCTGATGAGCGAAAAAATCCGCATTGCCGATCTGCCCGAGTTCGACATCACCGAGCACCTGGAAGACGATCAGGCCATCGCTGAGTATCTCACCATTGTCTTGGAGGAAAACG
>PWTO01000247.1 GCA_003562815.1 Chromatiaceae bacterium
ATGTCGAACCAGACCGAAAACTGCCACTAGTGACGACAAAGGACATTCTGTCGGGTGAAGTGAAATGGCGCGGACAAGGTGTCATCAATCCGTTTGTCGAGTCGGGCGGGTTGGTTGATCTCAACGAGTATCCGCGCCTGCGACGCTACCTGGAGGTACGCCGGGACCTGATCGCGGGGCGTCACTGCGCGCAGAAGGCTCCGGCCAACTGGTATCGGACCATTGACCGTATCTCCCCGGGTCTAGCCAGGAGGTCGAAGCTGCTGATCCCGGACATCAAGGGGGAAGCGCATATCGTCTTTGAAGGCGGCAAACTGTATCCCCACCACAACCTCTATTATGTCATCTCCGACGACTGGGATTTACGGGCCTTGCAAGCGGTGCTGCTGTCCGCTGTCACTCGTCTGTTCGCGGTGACCTATTCGACGAAAATGCGCGGTGGTTTTTTGCGCTTTCAAGCCCAGTACCTACGACGGATTCGCCTTCCGCGCTGGACGGATGTACCTGAATCTCTTCGCTGTGAGTTGGCCGAGGCGGCTATCAAGCGAGATATACGGGCCTGCAATCGGGTCATGTTTAAGCTCTATGGCCTAAGCCACGAAGAACGATCTGTCCTTGGAGGCAAGGAAGACTAAATGGCGCTCGATCTCGTCGATTACGAACAGAAAGCCCGTGAAGCCGTGAAGGCATTTTGGGGTAACCGCGAAGCGGCAAGGCTGAAACAGATTGAGTCGGGGAGGGCCGATCAGGGTGAACGTGCAGGCGTCACTGCCGGGAAAAACATGGATGGACTCCTGGCCTTGGTACTTGACCTGATCAGGGCTAATGGGCTTGCTCAAGCCGAGATACACCAAAAAAGGGCGATGTTGACCTTACCCGGCTACTTCCGCCCAACGAAGTTGTGGGATCTCTTGGTGCTCTATAAAGGCGAACTGATCGCTGCCATTGAGCTGAAAAGCCATGTAGGCCCGTCGTTCGGTAACAATTTCAACAATCGAACTGAGGAAGCCATCGGAATGGCTCATGATCTTTGGATGGCCTTCCGCGAAGAGGCTTTCGGCAAGCAACCGCGCCCCTTTGTCGGGTGGCTGATGATGGTCGAGGATGCGCCAGGGTCGCGCCGGCCCGTCCGCGACTCATCGCCACACTTCGCTGTATTCGAGGAGTTCAAGGGTGCGTCCTACCTCAAGCGGTACGACTTGCTATGTCAGCGGTTGGTGCAAGAGCAGCTCTATACAGCGGCCACTGTTATTGTGGCAGAGCGGAGTGCCGTGGACTCTGGAGCGTATTCACAGCTTTCACCCATGACTGGAATCAAGTCATTTGTGACGGCATTCGCCGGACATATAGCGGCAGAAGCAGCACGCCTTGACTGATTCCGCTAACAAGGCGCTGCACTCGGACGGCAATTCAAAGAATTAAAAAAGGGGGGGGTTGAAATTATTTTCTCAGGCAAAGAATCAACACACGATCAATTGCCTAACAATGGCCTTCAGTCCGACCGCTCGCTACGCTCAGCGGCGGCTGAGGCTGGCGTTAGGCACGGAGTGATACATGGCAAACATCGAAATACTGGAAGAAGTTTGCTCCGGCGATGACGGAGATTGGCGCCTATGTTTTCAATGGACACGATACCACTACGAGGATAATGACCCGCAGATGGGGTATAGATTTATCTAGCGTCGCCCTGACGGTAGCTTACAAGCAGCGAGAGGGTAGGCACGGATACCTAGCGCCAAAGAGATTCAAGTGAAGCAGGTACGAACGCTTATCCTCAAGTACAAACTCTAGGAGTAGCGATGACACCCAAATACGAGATAGTTATATACTGGAGCGACGAAGATAGCGCGTTCCTAGCCGAGGTTCCGGAGTTGCCGGGTTGTATGGCTGACGGCTCATCCTACCAGGAGGCCCTAAGGAACGCCGAGGTGATCATCAGCGAATGGCTCGAAACCGCGCAAGAACTCGGGCGCCCTATTCCAGAACCACGCGGAAAATTGATGTATGCCTAACCGGCGCTGCGGCGCTCACTTGGATCAGAATGGAGACACCACGATGCGAATGCTTGCCACCGACCTTGATCGAACCTTGCTACCCAACGGCAGTTGGCCTGCGGACCCGGGCGCCATCGAGCTGTTCAACGACCTCACCGAACGCCAAGGCATCTTCGTCGTCTACGTGACCGGCCGCAATCTGCGCCTGGCCGAGGAGGCGATCCGCGAGTTCGGCATCCGCCATCCGAAGGTGTTGATCGGCGATGTCGGCACCTCGATCCGCCGCTTCGAGGACGGTCAGTGGCAGATCGATCAGGCCTGGATCGAGCACGTCAAGCAGGTCTGCCCGCGTTGGGATGCGGCGGCGGTGCGCGAAACGGTTGTTGGCATCGACGGGCTGCGCGAGCAGGAGGCCGAGCATCTGAATCCGTTCAAGCAGAGCTACTACGTCGATCATGCGAACAAGGACGCGGTCATGGCGCAGGTCACCGAGCGCACCCAGAACCGCTTCGATGAGGTCGCGATCTACAGCTTCGACTCGCAAAGTGGCGATGGTCTACTGGATTTCCTGCCCAAGGCGGCCACCAAGCAGACCGCGCTCGAATTCCTCGCCGAGCAGATGGGCGTCGATAAGCAGGCGGTGGTGTTCTGCGGCGACAGTGGCAACGACATCTTCCCGCTCACCGCAGGCTTCTCGGGCGTGCTGGTGCGCAACGCCGATGAGCAGCTGGTCGAGAAGGTGCGCGAAGCGATGGCCGACAACCCGAGCCTGCGCGCCTATTTCGCCAAGGGCGGCTTCAAGGGGCTGAGTGGCTACTACACCAGCGGTGTGCTCGAAGGCGCACACCATTACGGGCTGTTAACGGACCCCGAATCAGTATCGGGATAACCATCTGGATTCTGATGCTGCCACCGCCAGGCATCGTTGACCATGTGTTCGAGACCGCGCTCGGCCTGCCAGCCGAGCAGTGCGCGCGCTTGGGTCGGATCGGCATAGCAGGCGGCGATATCGCCGGGCCGCCGCCCGACGATCCGATACGGCACCGACCGACCGCTTGCGGTCTCGAACGCGCGCACCATCTCGAGCACGCTGTAGCCCTGCCCGGTGCCGAGATTACAGGTCAGCAGCCCGGGCGCATCGCGCAGCCGCTCCAGCGCCGCGAGGTGACCGAGCGCCAGATCGACCACATGGATGTAGTCGCGCACTCCAGTTCCGTCTGGGGTGGGATAGTCATCGCCGAAGACCTGCAGCGCTTCGCACTTGCCGACCGCAACCTGGCCGATGAACGGCATCAGATTGTTCGGAATGCCGTTCGGGTCCTCACCGATGCGACCGCTCGCGTGCGCGCCGACCGGGTTGAAATAGCGCAGTAGCGCGATGTCCCAACCCGGATCGGCGCGCTGCAGATCGCGCAGGATCTCTTCGATGAAGAGCTTGGTGCGGCCATAGGGGTTAGTCGCCGAGAGCGGGAAATCTTCGCGGATCGGCACCGTCGCCGGCTCACCATAGACCGTGGCCGAAGAGCTGAACACCAGCCGCTTGACGCCCGCTTTGCCCATCGCCCGACACAGCGCCAGCGTGCCGCCGATGTTGTTGTCGTAGTATTCGAGCGGGATCGCGCTCGACTCACCCACGGCTTTAAGGCCGGCGAAATGGATGACGGCATCGAACGCGTGCGCTGAGAACAGGGCCTCCAGCGCCTCTTGGTCGCGTAGATCGGCGCGCACGAAGTCCAGCGACCGGGCGCTGATCTCGCGCACCCGTTGCAGCGACTCAGGCTTGCTATTGCTGAGGTTGTCGACCACGACCAGCTCATGCCCGGCGGCCAGCAGTTCGACACAGGTATGGCTGCCGATATAGCCCGCCCCGCCGGTGATCAGTACCTTCATCAGTTCCTCCGCGAGAAACCCCGCCCTTCAGGGCAGGGAGGGATAGCGGCTACGGCCTCGCAGCCACCAGAAAAAAGTGCCGGCTTTCCACCGGCAGGGTCCTGAGGCTCTGCCCCGTAAAAGGCCTCGTGACGGCGCCTTGCGGCGCGTTCCCCTCGCCACTGTGGGCAACCGGCTCCCGCCTGACGGCGGCGATCAGAACCTTCGACACTTTGCCTTTCGTCAGCATGATCCTGACCTTAACGACCTGTTGCACACGTCGCCCCTTTCGATTTCCTCCGCCCTTCAGGGCGGGGTCGTTGACGGTAGCCGCAACCGGACACGCAGTTGTCTCAGCCGATCCGGCGCGATCGCCTCCTCGGTCAGGGTCATCTGCGGATAGCGCAGCCAGCCGACCCGAAAGTGCAGGATCACCAGGCGCACCGTGATGAGCGTGCTCGGCAGCAGCACCGCCTCGCGTTGGTCGCCATTCCGAAAGTTGAGCCGCCAGCCCTGTTCAGACCAGATCGCCTCGCGCAGCGACCAGGGCGCCAGCCCCAGCACCTGCGCCCAGAGGCCATAGCCGAAGCTGAGCGCGACCAGCAGCAGCAACAGCACACGCGACACACGCTCAAGCGGGATCAGCAGCAAGACCGCTGCCGCGAGCAGGTGCGTTCCCAGCAGCAGCAGCCCTAGCCAGCGCGAGCGACGCGGCTGCAATCGCAGCGGTGGCCGACGCCGATGATCGTTCATAGATAGAACAGCATCATCAGCAGGAAGAACAGCGCCACGGAAATAATATCGTTGCCGGTGGTGATGAACACACCGGTGGCCATCGCCGGATCGATGCCGATCCGATCGAGCAAGATCGGGATGCTGGCGCCCACGGTCACCGCGACCACGATCACCGACAGCAACGACAGCCCAGCGGTCAAGGCGAGGATGAGCGGATGCTGCACCTCGATAAACTGCGTCACCAACAACACCAAGGCGATCAGGACCGAGGCCGCGATGAGGCCATTGGCCACCCCCGCGATCAGCTCCTTGCCGAGGCGCCAACCGAGATCGGCAAAGGTGACGGTCCCGGTTGATAGGCCCTGCACCGCGACGGTCGCGGCCTGGATGCCGGCATTACCGGCCATCGACATCACGATCGGGATGAAGCTGGCCAGGATCGCCGCCTTCGCCAGCTGGTCCTCGAAGGCGCCGACCACCGCGGCAGACAGACTGGCCCCGGCCAAGCCCACCAGCAGCCAGGGGATACGCCCGCGAATGATGCGACGAATCGGCTGATCGGGGCGCGAATCGGCCGGCAGTCCGGACATCAGGTTCAGGTCTTCCTCCGCCTCCTCGAGCAACACGCGCCGCAACTGCTTGGGCGTGATGCGACCGATCAGGCGCCCGTCGCGATCGACCACTGGCACCACCGACAGCTCATAGCGATCGGCGAAGCGGGCCACCGCCTCCTGATCCGTCTCCGGGCCGACAGCGACAAAGTCGGTCTGCATGATCGCCGCAATCGGGGTCTCCTGCGGCGCCAGCAGCAGATCGCGCAGGCGCACATAACCCACCGGGCGTTGTTCGGCATCGACCACGTTCACCGCATAGAGCTTTTCGATCGCCTCGGCATGGGCGCGAATGTCGGCGGTGACCTGACCCACGCTCCAATCGACCGGCACGGCGACAAACTTGCGGCTCATGATGCTGCCGGCGGATTCCTCGCCGTAGCCGCGCAGCGCTTCGATCGTCTCGCGTTCCTGCAATCGCGGCAGCACCTGCTCGGCGACCTCGTGCGGGAGATCATCCAGCGCATCGGCAGCCTCTTCGGGCTCGAAGCCATCGAGCACATCGATCAGTCGCTGCACCGCGACATCATCGAGCAAGGCCGCCCGGAACGACGGATTCAGCTCGGCGATGATGCGCAGCTGCGGCTGATCCAGCCAGCTGGTCAGCTTGCGCGCGCGCTTTAGGGGCAGGCGCACGAACAGCGACACCATGCTTGGCGGCGGCATCCGGCGCACGGCTTTGAGCACGGTCTCGCGCGCGTCAGCCTTGATCAGCCGCGCGAATTCATCGACCACGGCCCGATTCGGCTCGCTCAAGTCCTCACTGACCGCCTTGTTGATATCGGCATGCCAGATCAGCGGAATCTGTGGTTGTTTGGCTTTCATCGTCCCTGCGCCCTTAGGCCCCAGCCGTGCAACCGCTCCAGCGGCTTGGAAACAGGCTCTCCAGATCGCCAGAGCGATGCAGCACCGCAACCCCGAGCGTGAAGCCCCGATGGCGCACCAGGATCTGACCAGGACGACAATCAGCGATCTGCGCGGGGTCCGGGCGCAGCAGCTCGCGGTGCAGATAGCGCTCGCGCTGCGCGCTGTCCAGTTCCAGGGTCTGACGGGTTGCCGTCGAGCCGAGCAGCAGCGCCGCGCCGGTGGTGAGCTTGGGCGGGCGAATGTTGGTGCGATAGGCGAACAGACCACTGCCCTGCGGCGACGGCGCGGCGGGTGGCCGATGATCGGCGGCCACCAAATGCAGGCCGCGGCGGGTCTGGCGATGGAAACGGCAGTCAGCCAGTGCCGATGCCGGCAACCCGTAATGGTCGCATAGCGGCTGCAGCCAACCCGCATCGTCGGCCTCGAGCTGGAGCGGGTGCTGAGGCCAGGCTGGCTCGGCATCGCCCACGCCCGGCGCCCGCGCGGATTTCTGCAGCACGGCGACAAAAAAGCCGCCGGTATCATTCGCATGCGGCCAGACGCGCAGGCAGCGCGCGAGGCTCGAATCGAGCTGACGGCCGTGCCAGTGCGTCACACCAGCGCCCGTGATCAGGCCCGGCACCTCGCAGGGCAATAGCTCCAGATGGCCATTCTGCTCATCGAGGATCTCGGCGACGATCAGCTCGTTCTCCTCCGGCGCGAAGGTGCAGGTCGAATAGACGATGCGTCCACCGGGCCGGCACAACTGCACCGCCTTGCGCAGCAGCGCACGTTGGCGCCCCGCCATGCGCCGCGAGCGCTCGGGGCCGATGCCGGCGTGCGCGCGAGCGAGATGGCTGCGAGCGAGATCGCCCCGCACGAGATCAGCGTCTCCATCATGTTCGCGACCAGGGCGCCCACTGCGATCGCTTTGAGCGCCACGCTGGACCAAGCTCGGGTTGCGCCGTAGCGTGCCCTCGCTCGAACAGGGGGCATCGACCAGGATACGGTCGAAGGCGCCGGCTGCGGCCGGATAGTTGCCACCGTCGCAGCGCGTGGTGCTGCAGTTCAGCACCCCGAGCCGATCCAGGTTGCCCTGCAGCGCAGCGATGCGCTCGGCGGCGAAATCATTGGCGAGCAAGGTACCGCGATTCCCCAGCGCCAGCGCCAACTGCGCGGTCTTGCCGCCGGGCGCCGCGCAGAGGTCGAGCACACGCTGACCCGGGCGAACATCCAACAGCATCGCCGGCAACTGTGAAACCGCCTCCTGCGCATGCGCCAGGCCAGCGCAGTACCACCAGCGCTGGCCGGCCTTGAAGCCCGGCGGCAGGCGCAGCGCGAGTGGACTCGCGGCAGCACCGAAGGGAGCCACAGTAGACCGGCCTGCGCTGGGCGCGACCAGCGCCTGTGCGGCATCGGTGTCGAGCGCGAACAGCGCTGATGCAACCGACGACCACCAGGGATTCAACCAAGGCACCGGCTCGGCGCTGACGCCTTCCTCGGCGATCAGCGCGCGTAACTGTTGCCCGTCGATACGCAGTGGGTTGGCCCAGATCCAAGTCGGCAGCGGTCGCATCAGGGTGGCGACGAACGCATCCCAATCGTCAACCTGCCGATCGAACAGGCCACGGTAGCGGCCGAGCGCGGCCTCGAGATCAGCACGAATCGTCGATGAGGGATTCAGCACGACAGACAATACCTGGGCGGAGGCGGGCCGCACTTGCAGCAGCGGGGCAATTCGCCGCATCTTACCGGCATCGGGATGGCACAACCATCCAGCCGTTAGGAGTCGTCCATGTCTCAGCGCTCAGTCTCCACCGCCCCACCCCTGCGCCAGATGTTGGAGGGACTGATCGCGGTGCCCTCGGTCAGCAGCGTCAATCCAGGCCTCGACCAAAGCAACCGCCCGCTGCTCGACCTGCTGGCGGGCTGGCTCGAGGACGCTGGCTTTCGGGTCGAGATCCTGCCGCTTCCCGGCCAGCCGGAGAAGGCCAATCTGGTGGCGACCCTCGGTGGCCATGGGCAGGGCGGCAGCGGCCTGGTGCTCTCCGGTCATGCCGATACGGTGCCCTTCGACGAGCACCTCTGGCGCTCCGATCCGCTGCGCCTGACCGAGGCCGATGGTCGCCTGTACGGCATCGGCACGGCGGACATGAAATCATTCCTGGGGCTGGCGATCGACGCCGCCCGGGGGTTCAAGCCAGCCGATCTCAAGCAACCCCTGATCCTGCTCGCCACCGCCGATGAGGAATCGGCCATGCACGGCGCGCGGGCACTGGTCGAGTCTGGGCGCGTGCTCGGTCGCCATGCCGTCATCGGCGAGCCGACCAGCCTGCGGCCAGTGCGCGCACACAAGGGCGTGATGGCCGAGGCGATTCGCCTCACCGGGCGCAGCGGCCATGCCAGCGACCCGAGTCTGGGCAACAATGCGCTAGAAGGCATGCACGAGGTGCTGAGCGCGCTCTTCGCCTGGCGTGATGAGCTGAAACGCACGCAGCGCGATCCAGCCTTCGCGATCGACTATCCGACCATGAATGTCGGCCACATCCATGGCGGCGACAACTTCAACCGCATCTGTGGCCATTGCGAGCTGCATCTCGATATCCGCCCGCTGCCGCATCAGTCGCCAGAGCAATTACGCGCCGAACTCCGCGAACGGGTGGCGCCGATCGCCGAACGACGCGCGCTTGAACTCGACATCGAACCCCTATTCCCGAGCATTCCCCCAGCCGAGACCGCCGCCGGGGCCGCCATCGTCCAGGCCGCCGAGGCGCTCACTGGCCATCGCGCGGAGAGCGTCAGCTTCGGCACCGAGGCGCCGTTCCTGAATGCGCTTGGGATGGAGACCATCGTCTTTGGCCCGGGCGACATCGATCAGGCGCATCAGCCAAACGAATACCTCGCCCTGGACCGCATTGCGCCGATGCTTGGCTATCTGCGCCAGCTCGTCCAGCGGTTTTGCGTCGATGCCTGACAGCACGTCTGACGATACGCCCGATGGCAACGCGCCAACGCCAGATGTGCATGATGCGCGCTGGCCGCATCGCCGGCTGATCCAGCTCGCTGGCGCGCGCGATTGGAGCCTGCAAGCCGCCGCCACGCTCATCGCCGAGCGCGCGCCGGACCGTGCCGTCTGGCTCAGCAACGCCCCGCTCCCCGATGCCATCCCGATGGCCAAGGCTCAACAACTGCTCGGCGGCGAGTGTGATCTGCTGGTGATGGATCTCTGGAGCGGCCTCGATGCGGATGCGCTAGGAGCGGCGGTCGGCAGCCTGCGCGGCGGCGGTCTGCTGCTGTTGCTGACCCCGAGGCTTGCGGACTGGCCGCACTGGATCGACCCGGAGGCCGCGCGCATCGCCGTGCACCCCCACTCCGCCGCCGAGGTGGGCACGCGGTTCATTGCCCGCCTCGTGCGCCTGTTGCAGTCATCGGCGGCGGTGGTTCGCATCGATGGTCCCGGCGACTGCAACCTTGGCGGGTTGCAACACCGGCCGCAGCCAACCCTCGATCCAGCGCGGCCCGCAACGTCGGATCAGGCCGAGGCGGTGGCAGCGATCCGCGCGCTCGTCGGCGCGCGCGCGCACCGCCCACTCGTGCTCACCGCCGATCGCGGACGCGGTAAATCCGCAGCGCTTGGCATCGCCGCCGGGCACGCGATCCTCCAGCATCGTGCCAGGATCATCGTCACCGCACCGCGACGCAGCGCCGTCGAGCCCTTGTTTGCGCATGCGCAAGCGACGCTTCAGGCGGCCTTGGCAACCGAGGCTGCCGAGCTGTTGAGCTTTGCGGCACCGGACGCTCTGCTCGCGGGCTCAAGCGTTGCCGATTTGCTGCTGATCGATGAGGCCGCCGGCATTCCTGCGCCCTTGCTGGAGCGCCTGTTGATGCGTTACCCACGCCTCTGCTTCGCGACCACGGTGCATGGCTACGAGGGCACCGGTCGCGGTTTCGACTTGCGCTTTCGCGCCCTGCTCGATCGGCGCACACCGGGCTGGCAGGCGCTGCACCTGAGCGCACCGATTCGCTGGCGCCAAGACGATCGGCTCGAATCGTTGATCAACCAGATCCTGCTGCTCGATGCCGAGCCAGTCGCCGATGCGCAGGTCGCCGCCGCCGATCTGTCATCGCTGCGCTTCGCCATCCAGTCACCCGAGGCGCTGGCAACCGACGATGCGCTGCTGCGCCAGTTGTTCGGACTGTTGGTGCTCGGCCATTACCAAACCCGCCCCAATGACCTGCGCCACTTGCTCGATGGCCCCAACCTTGAGGTCGCGACCCTCAGCACTGGCAGCGGCGAACAGGTGTTAGCGACCGCCTTGATCGCGCGCGAAGGCAAGCTGGCGCCGGAACTGCAACAACCGATCTTTGAAGGCCGGCGTCGCCCGCGCGGACACTTGCTCGCGCAGACCCTCTCGGCGCATGCCGGTCTGGCCGAAGCGCCCCAGCTTGGCTATGCCCGCATCGTGCGCATCGCCGTGCATCCTGCGGCACGACGGCGCGGGCTTGGGCGGCGCTTGGTGGCGGAACTGGCGGCGCGCGCGCGCCGGGATGGACGCGATCTCTTGGGCGCAAGCTTCGGGGCTAGCGCCGAATTGCTCGCGTTTTGGCGCCGCTGCGGGCTCGCGCCGCTGCATCTGGGCACCCATCGCAACGCCGCCAGCGGCGCCCATGCGGCGGTGGTTCTGCAGGCACTCAGTCGAGCCGGTACGGCCTTGATCGCGCATGCCCGCACGCGGCTCGGCAACGACCTGCCGACGCTGCTCAGCGGCCCCTTACAGGCCGTCGAGCCGGCCGTTGTCGCCGCACTGCTGCGGGAGTTGCCACAACGAGAGACGATGAGCTGCGCGGGCGATCAACCGCAAATCGATGCCTTCGCCGACGCCCATCGCAGCTTAGAAGCCGCCCTGCCAGCGCTCGAACGGCTGGTTCGCGCGCGTCTCGGCGCCACTCAGGGGGACATCGACGGCGAGCTTGGGGTCCGGCAGCGCGATCTGCTGATCGGCAGTATCCTGCAACGGCACGATCCGCAAGTGGTGATCCGCGCGTGCGGGCTCAGCGGCCGTGCCGAATTACTACAGCGGCTGCGTGCGGCGATCAGCGTACTGCGCCGCTCCTAGCGTAGCGACCAGCGTCTCTACCAATGCATCTCGAACACGCACGCCTCGGCGCCCATGGCCTGACACTGGGTCTCGTGCACCTGCGTTTTGCGGTTGACCAGGGTGGTGAAGAGTCGCTCGAAGGTGCCGCGGTAGAAATCGCAGACCGGCACCTCGGCCTGGCTGCCACGGCAGAGCGGGCAGTCTTGGATGCGCACCTGCACCGGGCGGTCGATGGTATAGCTGAAATGGCCGCTGCCAGAGAAGGTCCAGGCATGCTTGCCGACGGCCTTGAGCAACAGGGCGCTGGCCGGCCCCGACGGCAACAGCTTGAGGATGCGCTGGGCGGGCTTGGGGATGCGATGCGCGAGCAGGTAGTCGCCAGTGCGCAGCCCCGCATCATGGCCGATGCGACGGGCTGTCTCGGCATCCAGCTGCGCACGCAACGCCCGCTGCAGCGCTGTCACGTCGCGCTCGTCGACCATTGCCTCAGGCGGATCGGCGAGGTAATGCAAGAGGCAGGCAGCGCTGAAGACAGCTTCGGCACAGCCACGCTCGGCGATCAATGCCTCGGCCACGCGCGTGATGGCATTGGGCCCGATGCGCGACACCGCGTTGCTGTCGTCGAGCGGACTCATAGGCTACGCGAGAAGTGCCAGCGCGAGCGGTCCCATTCGAAGTAGGCACCGTGCTCGCTGCAGAGGGTACGCAGGAAGTAGCGCCCGGAGGGGGTAATGCGCAGCCGGTCGGGCTCGACCTGCACGAGGCCGTCCGAGACGTAGCTAGCGAGGCGCCTGTATTCGTCATCGAGACAGCCGGCGGCGATCTCGGCCGGCAGCTCGAGGTTGCAGATCATGTGCTCGATCGCATCGCGCCGGCACCGATCGCGGTCTCCGACGCGGTGCCCGCTGGCAATCGGTAGCTCGCCGCGTTGCACCCGTGAGGTCCAGGCGTCGATCTCGACCTCGTTCTGCACGCAGAGTCCATTGACATCGCCGATGGCGGCGCTGCCGAAGCCGAGCAAGTGATCGGTCTCGATACCGGTGTAGCCGATGCAGTTGCGCCGCAGTCGCCCTTCCTCTTGCGCGATGGCGAGTTCGTCGGTATCCAGTGCGAAGGCATCGAGCCCGATCCAGGCATAACCGGCGGCGGTGAGGGTGTTCACGGCACGATGGAACAGAACCTGGCGGTCGGTCGCCGAAGGTAGCCGATGCGCATCGATGGCGTACTGGTGAGTGCCACGCGCCGTGGTGCGCGCATAGCCAAAGCAAGAGACTCGGTCTGGTGCCAGATCGACGATGGCATCCAGGGTGTCTTGGAAGCTCGCTTCGGTCTGCTCGGGCAGGCCGTAGATCAGATCGAAGCCAATCGCATCGAAGCCGGTCTCGCGCGCCATCGCATAGACATCGCGAATCAGGTCGATCGACTGCAGCCGTCCGATGGCGCGTTGGACCTGCGGGTCGAGGTCTTGGACGCCGAAGGTCACCCGCCGGTAGCCCAGCGCATGCAGCAGATCGAGCTGGCCCGCCGAGGCGCGCCTGGGATCGCACTCGATCGAGAGATCGGTGTCCGGGATGATCCGAAAGCGTCGTTCGATGATCTCGGTCAGCCGTGTCAGTTGAGAATCGTTGAGGTAGTTCGGGGTGCCGCCGGCGAGATGCAGTTGCAGCACATCGTGCTGGCCTTGAAGGCGTTCGGTGACGAGGGCCATCTCTTGGTCGATGGCATCCAGGTAGCGATCGATCCAAGCCGTGTCATGGGTGACGGTGGTGTTACAAGCGCAATAGAGACAGCGCCCGGGGCAGAAGGGGATGTGGATGTAGAGCGAGAGGGTTTCGTCTGGATGCTGGGCGATGTTTCTGAGAGCGTCGTCGTACTCGGCACTATCGAGTCTGTCGATCCAGGCGGCGGGTGGGCTGGCGGACTGGGCATACAGCGGCCCAAGCTCAGCAATTCGTGCCAATTGTTGGGGTGAAACCTCCGTTGGCGCAAAGCTGGACATGAGAGAACCTCAATAGTGCGTGAGCTTAGGAAGCGACGGCGATGATACCGGCAGCATCTGCGTGGCGGTTAACTTAGTGAACCAGCGGTCTATCGGCGTTGACACATATCAACGTAGCGGCTAATCAATCCTGCTTATATGCTGCGTTGGGGTCGGAAGCGGCGTTGGAACGATCTCCCGAGGTGGTCACCCAACGCCACAACGCGGCGTCGGCCAAGGGCAAAACCAGGAACCAATGCTCGAGAATCGCCAGTGCCAATAGGGTCGCTGCGAGAATCAGCGAAACCCCTGCAAAATCCGTGGTTGTGACATCCAAGGCCGCTTCGACGAGCAACGACATCACGACCGTCGCCACACTCACCGAGATCGGAAACAGCAGATTCATCGGGCGCTTGCGCAGGTAGCTGGTGATGAAGCGAACATGCTCCGGCAGCCAATCCTCATTCAAATTCGGCACGCCAAGAAAGAGGTTCAGCTTCGCGCTCCAGCGCATCAGCCAGAGGATGACGAAGGTCCAGGTGCCGAGTTGATTGGCCGCATCCCAAGTTAGGGCCAGCAGGATTGCCGCAATCAGCAGCAACAGCAGTTCGTGATAGAGACTGGTGCCCAGCGCTAGCTGGAAGCGGCGCCAGCCGGTACAGCCTTGAGGACAGGGCGCTTTGTGCGGTCCGGTGACCAAGCCCATGAAATAGACCATCTCCAGCCAGCCCCAGACCAGAACGCCAGCGGTGAAGCCGAGATAAGCCCCCCAGAGATCATAGCGGTCGCGCACCAGATAGATCATTACAACCAGCAGGATCATCAATCCCGTTGCGCCGATCAAACTGGCTTTGTAGGTGCGCGCTGGAAGCCCGTTGAGATAGAGGATGACGCCCGTGCTGAACCACCATAGGAACAACGCATAGCCGATCGCGAGAACATAGCTCGACATCCGGTCGCTGAAACCTTAGTCGCGGGCGTCCGCAGCAACGACATCGGCAAGCGGCGCGGGCTCGCTGCGTAGCAGGGGATACAGGGTCGCCAAGTTGGTTGGACCGAAGGCGCGCAGATCGATCTCGGTGCCAACGCTCGGGTCGCGAAACACCAGCCTGCCGTCCTCGAGCAACGCCAGTTGATAAGGGGTATCGAGCGGCAGGTCGCGCGTCTTGCGATCACGCACCATGCCACGCATCATGCCCATCGCAAAGCCATGCTCCCCCGACTTCAGCAGGCCGACCACGGCCTCGCGATCGGCCCCCTGCGGACCCGGCAGCGCCACCATGGTGACGCCACTGCCGAGATCCTCGAACACTAGCTCGCGTGCCTCGAGCACCGGCGCATAAGGCATCTCCACGCCGCCCATGCCGGTCAGGCGGACGGTGGCTGCAGCCAGGATGACGAACGCGATCAGCACCGCAGCGCCGATCAACACGCCGCGCGGAAACGGACGCCCCTCGAATGGGTCGCTCATCGCTGACCTCCTCGTCGAGCGCGCCGAGGACCGCTCACTGACCACCCGCCTTCGCCGGCGAAGGCGCTAACGAGGTATCGTCGGAGGCATCGTCGCTCATCGACGCGTTCGTCTCCCGCGCCCGTGCGTCTTGTGGTGCATCATGTGCCGACGTGGATGCCGACGCCGTCTCGTGCGCCCTCTCGGCACTGGCCGAGCGCAGGGCCTCGGCTAGAATCTCGGCGACCGTCGCCGCCTCGGGGATACTGCGCAGCATCGGCTGCGCGTTCGAGAAGCGCCAGGGACGCACATTGGGCCACATGATCAGATAACTGACTTTCTGCGCCTCGCTGAGCACCAACGGGATATCGCCAGAGCCATCTGGATAGGTGCGCAATCCGGCGCTCTCGATACTCTTGAACGGGATATTGACCGCCATCGGCAACGCCACGCCAAAACGGATCACGACCCGCCGGTCGGTGATGCTATAGACCGTCGAACGACCATAGAGCCAAGCGAGGAGGGTCAGGATCCCGATCGCCACCAACGCGAGGGTGACCATCCAAAGGCTCCAGAGCATGGCATCGCGCAACGAGATGCCCTCGGCGATGAGCACCGCCAAGCGCAGCAGCATTAACAGGCCAAAATAGAAGGCAACCGTTCTGACATAGAAGGCGCGCCTGGCAAGAACGCGCCAATTCGGCGCGCCCTGCCATCGGAGCGCCTCCCCTGGGGGGAGGTTCTCCGGCAAGCCGTGAACCGGCTCGAAGGCAAACTCACTCACAGAAGAGGCTCCCCGCGCCCTGGAGTGGCATACAGGGTGCCGCCGCCGTAGTACGCGGTGACCATGTCTTCTTCACGCATGGTGATCTGGTCATAGCTCTTCAGGGTCGGTGCGCCGGCGAACTGAGCGCCGGTGATGCTGGTGACATCGACATAGCCCTTCTTGCCCTTGACCACGCACATGGTGATCGGCAGCAACACGCGCTTGCCACCGCCGGCCTCGACCTCGAGATAGCGGATCTGCGGCTCGGAGCGATCGACCCAGAGTTCCTTCACGGTACCGCCTTGCGCGCCATCGCAGCCACGTACCGGCATACCGCGCGGATCGGGGTCCTTACCGACGACCTCGAAGTGCTTGGCGACCTTCATCGGCACGATGCGCGGGCGACCGTCGACGGTGAGATCGGGCTCTTCCAGACGCATGGCGTAGGAGCCTGGGCCGACATTGGCCTTCATCGGATCGCCGATCGGTGCCAGCGCAGCACCTGGGAACGGTGCGACCGGTTCGGCGTTGACCTTGTATTGCGGCTGATCGGGACCGGGCTTCACGACCTTGGTACCGGTGTGCGGCATTACGAAAGTCTTCGGCTTCGGCATCGGCGGGAAGCCGGGTTTTGTCCTGGTACCGCGCATGGTCTGGGCCTCGAGCGGATAACCTTCGCGCTTGTCTTCGCGGCGAATCCAGAACACGAGCGCGAAGAAGAAGAACCAGAACGCTAAAAGGGTGAGCTGAGCGACGTCAATGTAGTTGGTAATAGCGCCAGTAGGCATCGGATAACCTCCGTTGACAAGGTGGACTAAGGAAGCTCGGTCAGTCCGAACTTCGAGGAAGATCGCGCAGCATGACCGCCCTTCAGGGCAAGCGGTCCGATAGCGATCAGGGTGGCGAAGAGCAGCAGGATCTCCAGGTTGTAGACGAACGCATAGCCCACGGCTGGACCCATGAAGGCCTCACCGAGCACCCCCGTGGAGGCGATTGTCGTCACGAGATCGCGGAGCGTGCCGCCGAGAAACATCGCAAGACCATAAGCAGTGGCTTGGACCGCGCCCCAAGCCCCGAGCGCCAAGCCGCTGCCTTCGGCATCGGCCAGGTTCATTGCCGCAGTCAGCGTACCGACCGCGAAGAAGCCGCCGCCAAAGCCGATCAGCAGCGCGCCAAACCGGAACAACAGCGGCGAGTCGAGCGGATCGGCGGCGATCACGGCGGCGAAGGCGAGAACGCCGATCAAGGCCCCAGCCACCGAGATACGATAGTAATCGACACGATGCCCGAGCATGTAGGCCGAGAGCCCGAAGGCAGCCAAGGTGCCGAAGGCCCAAATCGCGGTCAGCCGCGTGGTCTGCGACACCGTCAGCCCAAGCACATGACCGCCGTAGGGCTCGAGCAGGATGTCCTGCATCTGGAAAGCAGCGGTGCCGAGCGCCAGCGCGACCAGCAAGCGCGCCGCATCCCCGGCGCTGATGAAGCGCGCCCAGGTCTCCTTGAACGTCGGCTGTTCCTTATGCGCGGCGCGGTCGATCTTGATCTGCTCGACGCGCTCGCGATTCACCGATTCCTGTTTCCAGAGCGCGACCATATTGAGCGCGATGGCGACCAGGGCGGCCCCCTGCAGCACCCCGATCAGACGCCCATTGGCCTGCCCGACGGTCATTTCATCGAAACCGGAAAGCAAGGCGCCAAACGCCAGCGAAGCCACGAGCATGCTCAGGTGCAACACCACGAACAGCAGGGCGATGACCCGCGGGCGCTTGTCCTCGACCGAGAGATCGGTCGCCAGGGCCAAGCCCGCCGTCTGGGTGGTGTGCAATCCGGCACCGGCAATCAGGAAAGCCAGGCCAGCGGCGAGCCAGATGACGAAGGTCGGCGCGTTGCCACCCTCGGCCATCAGCAGCAGCGCAAACGGCATGATCGCCAAACCGCCGAACTGCATCAGGGTGCCGAACCAGATGAACGGCACCCGCCGCCAACCGAAGGCCGATTCGTGGGTATCGGACTTAAAGCCAATCAGCGCTCGGAAAGGTGCCACCAGCACAGGCAGTGCGACCATCAGGCCGATCAACCAGGGCGGCACGCCCTTCTCGACTACCATGACACGGTTCAGGGTGCCGTAGAGCAGCACCATCATCATGCCGACCGAGGCTTGGAACAATGACAGACGCAACAATCGCCCGATCGGCAGTTCCTTGGTCGCCGCATCGGCGAACGGCAGAATCTTAGGCAGAACTTCCTGGTAGAAGACCTGCTTCAGTTCATCCAACGAAGCCGCCATAACTAACGATCCCCCTTGCGCCGGCGCAGTTCAAGCGCCTGCGACGTATAAAAGCCCTGAGTAACCCGCTCCGTGCGACCGATCTCCCAGCCATCGAAGCGCGATGCGCCTTGGATGCGGGCTTGCATCGCCTTCTCGGCAATCGGGATGATCGCCGGCGAGCGATCGCTGCGCGGGAACAACTGCCCAACCGCGTGCATCAGCGCCAAGGCCGGCGTGCGCGGGGCAAAGGTAAACAGCACCGAATCGCGCGCACGTTCGGCAAAGCCCGCGATCACGTCCAGCGCATCATCGGGCTCGTAGTGGATGATGCTGTCCATCGACACGATATGATCGAAATCGCCCTGCTCCGGCGCCAGCATGTCGCCGACGGCGAATTCGATGCGCCCCGGCAGATCGTTCGGCAGACGCTCGCGCGCATGCTCGATCAGCGTCGGCGACAAGTCCACGGCATAGACATCGGCGCCACGGCGCGCGGCCTCGACCGACAGCAGGCCAGTCCCGCAGCCGGCATCGAGCAGCCGTTTGCCGCTGAGATCGGCCGGGAGCCAATCGAGCAGGGTCGCGCGCATCCGATCACGGCCGGCGCGCACGGTGGCGCGAATCCCGCTCACCGGCGCATCCGAGGTCAGGCGCTTCCAGGCATCGGCCGCCGTGCGGTCGAAATAGGACTCGACCTGGTCGCGGCGTTCTTGGTACGAAGGGTTGGGCATCGGTGTTACTCGCTCGCTGCGCTCAATCGAAGCCCAGGAAATCAAACAGGTCGCGGTCGCGCATCGGCGTCACGTCGAGCGGATCGGAACCGGCCAACAGCGATTTGGCCAGCTGCAGATACTGCCCTTGAGCGAGTTCCACCTCGGGCGAAGGCTCCATCTCGAACAGGGTCGCCTTGCGCAGCCGCGAGCGGCGGATCACATCCAGGGTTGGCAGATGGGCCATGGTCTTGAGACCGGTCGCCGCGTTGAAGCGATCGATCTGATCGGTCTCGTCGCTGCGGTTGGCGATGACGCCACCGATGCGCACCTTGTAATTCTTGGCCTTGGCCAGGATCGCGGTCGAGATGCGATTCATCGCGAAGATCGAGTCGAAATCGTTCGCGGTGACGATGAGGGCACGGTCGGCATGCTGCAGCGGTGCTGCAAAGCCACCGCAAACGACATCGCCAAGTACATCGAAAACGACGATATCGGTGTCATCGAGCAGGTGATGCTGTTTCAGCAGCTTCACGGTCTGACCGACGACATAGCCGCCGCAGCCGGTGCCGGCCGGCGGTCCGCCGGCCTCGACGCACATCACCCCGTTATAGCCCTCGTAGACGAAGTCTTCGAGACGCAGCTCCTCAGGATGAAAGTTGACCGATTCGAGCACATCGATGACGGTCGGCACCAGGCACTTGGTCAGCGTGAAGGTACTGTCGTGCTTGGGATCGCAGCCAATCTGTACCACGCGCTTACCGAGCTTCGAGAACGCGACCGAGAGGTTGGAGCTGGTCGTGCTCTTGCCGATGCCGCCCTTGCCATAGATCGCAAAGACCTGCGCCTTATCGATGCGTTCGCTCGGATCGAGCTGCACCTGCACGCTGCCCTCGCCATCGAGGCGCGGATCGCGGGGTTGCGGAGCGCCGCAATCGGGGGCATCGCAGCGCTGCGCAGCGGGCGAACGCGCGCTCGGCTTGCCGCCGCCGTAGATTGTGGTTGGAAGATCGTCGAGGGTCATGCGGCCACTCCTTCGGTGATGCCTTCGAGGCGGTCTTCGAGTTCTTCGCCGGCCTGGCGCAGCGCCTCCAGGGTCTCGGCATCCGGCGCCCAGTAGTTGCGCTCGTGGGCCTCAATCAGACGCTGCGCGACCTTGGCCGACGCGGTCGGGTTGAGCGCGGCGAGGCGCTCGCGCATCTCCTCGTCGAGCACGAAGGTCTCGGTCATGCGCTGGTAGACCCAGGGCGCGACCTGACCGGTGGTGGCCGACCAACCCATGGTGTTGGTGACATGGACCTCGATCTGGCGCACGCCCTCGTAGCCGTGCTCGAGCATGCCTTCGTACCACTTTGGATTCAGCATCCGGGTGCGGGTCTCCAGCGAGACCTGCTCGGCCAGGGTGCGCACCTTGCCATCGCCTCGGGTCTGATCGCCGATGTAGACCGGCACATCGCCGCCCTTGGAGCGACTGACCGCGCGGCTGATACCGCCGAGGGTGTCGAAATAATGATCCACAGTGGTGACACCGAGTTCGACCGAGTCCAGGTTCTGGTAGGTCAGTTGCACATCGCTGAGCACGCTCTTCAGTAGCTCGGCCTGGCGCACCGGCGCACCGGCACGGCCATAGGCGAAGCACTTACGGCGGGTATAGGTCTCGGCCAGCTCATCCTCCTCGTCCCAACCGCTGTTGTCGATCAGGTGATTGACGTTGGAGCCATAGGCGCCATCGGCGTTACTGAACACGCGCAGCGCAGCGGTCTCGAGATCGCAGTCATGGACCTGTTGATAGGCCAACGCATGCTTGCGCACGAAATTCTGCTCGAGCGGCTCATCAGCGGACGCCGCCAGAAAGGCCGCTTCTGCTAGGAGTTTAGTCTGGATCGGCAAAAGATCGCGGAAGATTCCGGACAGGGTCATCACCACATCGATGCGCGGGCGCCCGAGCGTCTCCAACGGCAGCAGTTGCGCGCCACAGACGCGCCCGTAGCTATCGAGTCGTGGCTTGGCGCCGAGCAACCACAGCGCCTGGGCAATCGGGCCGCCCTCGGTCTTGAGGTTGTCGGTGCCCCAGAGCACCAAGGCGATGGTCTCGGGAATGCCGTTGCCGTCGGCCTGATGGCGGTCCAGCAACTGCTGGGCGTGGCGCACACCCTCGCGCACCGCGAACGGGCTCGGGATGCGGAACGGATCGAAGCCGTGCAGGTTGCGGCCGGTCGGCAGGATCTCGGGGGTGCGCAGCAGATCGCCGCCGGGCGCCGGGCGCACGAAGCGACCCTCAAGGGCGCGCATGATCGCCGGCATCTCGTGATCCTCGTTGAGCAGCCTGTCGTAGCTGGCGAGGTCTTCCATCAGCTTCAAGCTGGCGTCGTTGACCTCCATGCCACCCTTCTGCAGCGCGAGCGCCGGGGCGCCGCCATCGACCAGCGCCGCCACCGCCTCGCGCTTGAGGGCGATCGGTTGCTCGGGATCGATGCGCGACTCGGCCACCGCCATCAGCATATCGAGGCGCTCGGTCGGGTTCGGCGGCTGGCCGACGACATGCAGCCCATGCGGGATCAGGGTGTATTCGAGTTCGAGCAGTTCATCGGTGAGGCGCTGAATGCGCTCGCCGGCACTGGCATCCCATTCCGGCTCGTCATCGGAGGCCATGGTTGCCAAGTCCAGTTCGGCCGCTTGCGCCTGGATCAAGGAGGCCAGCTCATTGCGCTCGTCGGCCGGTGCCTCCGGGGCCAGCGTGCGCCAGCGCTCGATCGAGCCCTTGAGATCCACCAAGCCACGATAGAGCCCGGCGTTGGCGATCGGCGGGGTCAGATAGCTGATCAGCGTCGCTGCGGCGCGGCGCTTGGCGATGGTGCCCTCGGACGGATTGTTCGAGGCATAGAGATAGAGATTCGGCAGATCGCCGATCAGCCGATCCGGCCAGCAAGCGCCGGACATCCCGGCCTGCTTGCCGGGCATGAATTCAAGCGCGCCATGGGTGCCGAAGTGCAGCACTGCATTGGCGGCAAAGTCCTCGCGCAGGAAGCGGCAGAAGGCGCTGAAGGCATGCGTCGGCGTGAAGCCCTTGTCGAACAGCAACCGCATCGGATCGCCCTCGTAGCCGAAGCTCGGCTGAACACCGACGAAGACATTGCCGAACTGCTCGCCGAGCACGAAGATCGACGAACCATCGCTCTGCTGCTTGCCCGGCGCCGGCCCCCACTGGGCCTCGATCTCGGCGAGATAAGGCTCGCGGCGGACGTGATCGTCGCTCGGGATGCGGGTGAAGACGTTGGCATGCGCGCCATACTGGCTGGCATTGCCGTTGATGATCCGCTCGCGCAGCGCATCGACGCTGTCCGGAACCTCGACCCGATAGCCCTCGTTCTTCAGCCCCTGCAGAGTGCGATAGAGCGAGGCGAAGACGGAGAGATAGGCCGCAGTCCCGGTGTTGCCGGCATTGGGCGGGAAGTTGAACAGCACGATCGCGATCTTGCGGTCCTTGGTCGGCGTCTGGCGCAGCTTGATCAGACGCGCGACGCGCGCGGCCAGGGTGTCGGCGCGCTCCGGATGCGATTGCATGTCGCGGGTGCGATCGTCGCCGGCCTCGGCCGAACGGCCACCAAAGACGATCGGGCCGGTGGAGCCGTCGAGTTCGGGGATCGCGACCATCATGGTCGCCTCGACCGGCATCAGCCCGCGCTCCGAGGCCTGCCATTGCTCCAGGGTCTGGAACTCGACCGGGTGCGCGGCGATGTAGGGCACATCGAGCCGCGCCAGCACCTCTTGAGCGGCGGCCGCGTCGTTATAGGCCGGCCCACCGACCAACGAGAAGCCGGTCAGCGAGACCACCGCATCGACCGCGCACTTGCCGTTGCGGAAGAAAAATTGATCGACGGCGGGCCGGGCATCGAGGCCGCTGGCGAAGGCCGGGATCACCCGCAACCCGCGCGCCTCGAGCGTCTTGACCACGCCGTCGTAGTGGCCGGTGTTACCGGCCAGCACATAGGAGCGCATCACCAGCAGCCCGACCGTGCCCGTCGTGCCTTTCTTCGCCGGCAGCTTGCTGACCTGATCGGTGATGCGGCCCTTCATGCGCGGATGATAGACGCCAACCTCTGGATACTCGGCCGGCGGCTCGGCTTTGAGCTTGCCGCGCAGCCCCGCGCGCGGCCCAGCGGCATAGCGATCGACGAGCAGCCGGACCATGTTGGCGACGTTCTCGTCGGAACCTGCCAGCCAGTACTGCAGCATCAGGAAATAGGCGCGCACATCCTGTGCGGTGCCGGGGATGAAACGCAGGATCTTCGGGATACGCCGCAGCATCGCCATCTGGCGTGCGCCGTCGCTGGCATTCTTGCCGTTGCTCTGACCGTCCTTGCTCTCTGCGGCGCTATTGCCGCGCAGCTTCTTCAGGATCGCCATCGGCCCGCTTTGGGAGCCATCCATGGTGAATTTGCCGAGCCGGGTGAGGCGCATGATCTCGCCGGCGGACATGCAGCCGACCATCGCATCGCAGTGGTCGCGGCGCGCCTGCAGCGCCGGCAGCACGGCCTTGATGTGATCGTCCATGAACAGCATGGTGGTGACGACGATATCGGCCTTGGAGATATCGGCCCGGCAACGCTGCAGCTTGCAGTCGCCATTGGCCGAGCAACGACTGCAAAGATCGGCCTCGCGCGCCGCGCCGCCACAGCGCTCGAGACCGTCTTTGTTGTCATCCCACTCGGCGGCGGCATGCAGCTTGAGAGTCAGCCCCGGCAACTGTTGCTTCAGGGCCGGCCGCGCGCGCTCGACCGCGCCCGACAGGTGGCTGTCCAGGGTGACAATAACAACGTTAACGGGTGTCGTATCAACGACCGAAGTGGGCTTTGGCATCGTAAAGTGTCTCGACCGTTATTCTGGCAACGCCGTGCTCGGCGGCGAAGCGTTCTGTGTTCCGACGGGCCTTCCCGCGCACGAAGAAGGGGATCTTCTTCAGCTCCCGTTCGGCGTCGGGCTCCCACACGAGCGCGGTCTCGGTCCCCATGCCGTCCGCGCTGGTGGCTGGCTCAGCCGTCGCCGCAGGCCGGGCTGCGGTCTCCGCGCTCGCTGCGGACACCTTGCCGGACCCGAGGTGGGAGGCAACCGCCTCGTCATGAAACTCCTCGTCTTCCCGGAACATCGTGATCAGATGCTCTTCCAGGCCCATCATCAGCGGATGCACCCAGGTATCGAAGATGACATTGGCGCCCTCGAAGCCCATCTGCGGGGCATAGCGCGCCGGAAAATCTTGCACATGCACGGGCGAGGAGATCACCGCGCAGGGGATGCCGGCGCGCTTGGCGATATGGCGCTCCATTTGGGTGCCGAGCACCAACTCCGGGGCCAGCTCCAGCACGGCGGACTCGACCTCAAGATAATCGTCGGTGATCAGCGCCTCGACCGCGTAGCGCTCGGCGGTCGCGCGCAGCTCGCGGGCGAACTCGCGGCTGTAGCTGCCGAGGCCGACGACCTCGAATCCCAGCTCTTCGGTGGCGATGCGCGCGGCGGCGATGACATGGCTGGCGTCACCGAAGATGAACACGCGCTTGCCGGTCAGATAGGTCGAATCGACCGAGCGCGAGAACCAGGGCAAGCGGGTGCGACCGGCGGCGATGGCGGCGCTGGTGTCGATGCCGGCGACCTCGCCGACCTCGAGCAGGAAATCGCGCGTCGCGCCGACGCCGATCGGGACCGTCTTCACCCAAGGCTGCTTGAACATGCGCTCGAGCCAGGCACAGGTGCTCTGCGCGATCTCGGGATAGAGGCAGATGTTGAAGTCGGCCTCCGGGATGCGCAATAAGTCTTCGGGCGAGGCACCGGCCGGAGCGCTGAGATTGACATCCACGCCGGCACTGTCGAGCAGTTTCGTCACCTCGGCGATGTCATCGCGGCAACGGAAGCCGAGCGCGGTAGCGCCGAGCAGGTTCGCGCGCGGGCGGCGCCCCTCGGGCACCGGATCGCGCTCGCGCGGCGACTGGCCGCGCAGCAGCGTGCGCACCAATTGATGGAAGGTCTCGCTCGCGCCCCACTGCTCCTTGCGGGTGAAGGCGGGCAGCTCGAGCGGCACCACCGGGCAGTCGAAGCCCATCCCCTGTGCCAGCGCCGCCGGCTGATCCTGCAGCAGCTCCCCGGTGCAGGCCTCGCCGACCAGCAGCGCGCGCGGCTGGAAGCGCTCGACCGTCTCGCGCAGCGTCTTGCGCACCAGCTCGGCGGTATCCGCGCCCATGTCGCGCGCCTGGAAGCTGGTGTAGGTCACCGGCGGGCGCTTGGCGCTGCGCGCAATCATCGTGAACAACAGATCCGCGTAGCTATCGCCCTGCGGCGCATGCAGCACACAATGCACGCCCTGCATCGAGGCGGCGATGCGGATGGCGCCCATATGGGGCGGGCCTTCGTATGTCCAGACAGTCAGTTGCATGCGATCTATTCGGACCGACGGATCAAAACGCGAGCCGCGAGCGGCGGTTAAGGGGGCGCACGAAGAGTTCGGCCAGATCGGCGGCCTGATCGAACCCGTGCACCGGCGAGAACACCAGCTCGATCGACCACTTGGTGGTCAGCCCCTCGGCCTCGAGCGGATTGGCCAGCCCGAGACCGCAGACGGTCAGATCGGGGCGATCCGCGCGTAGACGATCGAGTTGACGCTCCAGATCCTGGCCTTCGGTCAGGCGCACATCCGCAGGCAGCCAGTCCAGCTCGGCGCTCATCATACGCCGATCGAGATAGGGCACCCCGACCTCGATCAACTCCATACCGCATTCACGTTGCAGAAAGCGCGCGAGCGGGATCTCGAGCTGAGAGTCGGGCAGGAAGCTGATGCGTTTTCCCGCAAGCTGCGTGCGGTAGCGTTCGAGTCCGCGCGCGGCGCGCGCGGCGGCCGGCGCCGTGACCTCCTCGACGCGCGCAGCGCAGATGCCGAAGGCCGCCGCCGCAGCGCCGAGCCAGGCGCGCGTGCCCTCGATGCCGAACGGATAGGGCGCTTCGATCAGGGTCGCACCGCGATCGACCAAGGCCGCCGCCGTGCCGCCGACGAAGGGCTGCGCGGCGAGCAGCCGCGTCCCCGGACCCACGGGCGGCAGCTCGCTGCCGCGCCGGGGCGGCAAAAAGTGCAGCGACGCAATGCCGAGCGCTTCGAACAGGCGACGAAACTGATCCTCGACCACATCGGGCAGGGTGCCGAGCACGAGCAGCGCATCGCTTCCGGCAGCGGCTTCGGGCAGCTCCGGCACCAGCGCGCTCAGGCAGGTATCCTCGCCCTGCGTGAAGGTGGTATCCAGCCCGCTGCCGCTATAGGCCAAGACCCGCACCCGCCCCTGCTGCTCTCTTGCGAGGCGCGCGGCGGCATTGTCGAGATCGAGCTTGATGACCTCCGACGGACAGGAGGCGACCAGGAACAGCGTGCCGATGTCGGGGCGCCGTGCCAACAGCTCAGTGACGACGCGGTCGAGTTCTTCGTTACAGTCGGCCAGCCCGGCCAGATCGCGATCGCCGAGAATCGCGGTGCCGAAGCGCGGCTCGGCGAAGATCATCACGCCAGCGGCCGATTGCAGCAGATGGGCGCAGGTGCGCGAGCCGACGACGAGGAAGAAGGCGTCCTGGATCTTGCGATGCAGCCAGACGATGCCGGCCAGACCGCAAAAGACCTGGCGTTGGCCCTGCTCGCGCTGCACCGGGATGCTTGCCCCACAGGTCGCGGGCTCGGCGCCGCGCGGCATGTCGTTCGCGCCGCTCATTCGGCGACCCCCACCGAGGCGGCCTCGTCGGCGTCGATGCGTTGCGCCGCCAGACGCGCCGCGCGCAGCTTCAGGACGAATTGGGTGGCGTTGATCACATAGGCCGCGTAGGCGGCCAGGGCCAGCAGCAACTGTCCGCGCACATCCAAAAAGCCGCCGAACAGCGCGACCAGGTAGGCGGTGTGCAGCGAGAGAACCAGCATGCTGAACACGTCTTCCCAGAAGAAAGCGCGCGCGAACAGATATTTACCGAAGACGACCTTTTCCCAGATCGATCCCGTGACCATGATCAAGTAAAGGATCAAAGTCTTGAGCACGACCGAGACCGTTGCGGCGGTTTCGCCCGCACCGGTCGCGAGATATCGGACCACCAACACCAAGCTGATCAGGAACACCACGAACTGCAACGGCGCTAAAATGCCTTGCACTAGGGTCCAGGGCGTGTCGTCGCGCCGCTTACGCTCCTCTGGCGTATAAAGCAGTTGATGCCGATCATGCCTTTTCACGGGCTGACGCATTAGCCTCCTCGTGCATTGTTTGGGATTGTCGCCATAGTTAAGGAATCTAGTCTGCATCCCCAGACATGTCAACTCAGCTTAACGTAAAGAATACTTGACAGATCGGCGCCGCCCGACTACCTAATAAAGGGTCACCGGCGTATGCGCCGTGCTGTCCGTGTGTTTGTTCGATCCCACCCCGGTCAAGACGCGAGGTAGGCAACACACCGCTAGGCGCGAAGCGTCGAATGTTGCCCGCGGCGCCACGTCAGTCGTGGACCATTTCCCATGAAAATACGATGGGTTTTGGTCATTTGCCCCTCGGGCTTGGCGGGCCGAATATCAGCCCGCTGCGGTAAAAGGGGAGCCGAGGTGATGACGTGAAGCGAGCTGGGATCGTGATGACGTGCCGCGCCCAACCGGGCGCGGAGGTTGCGCGCGGCGCGACCGGGTGCAGGCTATCGTGAAAGCCTTTGACGCACCGCAAGCCGCGCTCGGAAAAGTCGATACCGATCGCGTCGCGACCCTGATCGCCTCGGTCTCGGACATTGCCCTGATCCTCGATCGAAAAGGCATGATCCGCGACGTCGCGCTGGGCAACGATGAACTCAGCGCGCAGGTCTCCGATGACTGGATCGGCCGCGCCTGGAGCGATACCGTCACCAGCGAGAGCCGCAGCAAGGTCGAGGCGCTGATCGCCGATGCCCTGAGCGACAGCGGCGTACCGATGTGGCAGCAGCTCGCCCACGTCTCGCGCAGCGGCGGCGAGGTACCGGTGCGCTACTGTGCGACCCGCCTTGGCAATCGCGATCACCTCATTGCCGTCGGTCGCGACCTGCAAGGCTTCGCCGCGCTGCAGCAACGCTTGGTCGATGCCCAACAATCGCTGGAGCGCGATTATTGGCGCTTGCGCCAGCTCGAGACCCGCTATCGCTTGCTGTTCCGCTCGTCATCCGATGCGGTGGTGGTGATGGACCCGGCCACCGGTAAGGTGGTCGAAGCCAATCCAGCCGCCAGCCAACTGCTCGTCGCCGACCCGCGACGCCTAGTCGGGCGCCATTTCCCGGAGGGCTTCGACGAAGCCGGCACGCGCGCGGTGGAGTCGCTGATCGCCGGCGTGCGCGCAGCTGGGCGTGCGAATGATGTGCGCGCACGCCTGCGCAATGGCATCGAACTCAACATCTCGGCAGCCTTAATTCGCCAGGAGAACACCTCCCTGGTGCTGCTGCGTCTCGCCCAGGGTAAGGGCTCGAAGACAGGCCCCTCGGAGCAGAGCGAACCGCGCTCGCGGCTTGCGAAGATGATGGAGCGCGCCCCTGATGGCATCGTCGTGACCTCGCAGGATGGGCGCATCCTGAACGCCAACGCCGCGTTCCTCGACCTGATCCAACTCAATAGCGAGGATCAGGTGCGCGCCGAATCGCTCGATCGCTGGCTCGGACGCCCCGGCGTCGATCTCAATGTGCTGCTCGCTAACCTGCGCCAGCATGGCGCCGTGCGCCTGTTCGCAACCACGGTGCGCAGCGACTACGGTGCCAGCAGCGAGGTCGAGATCTCGGCGGTGGCGATCCAGAACGGCGAGCAGCCCAGCTTCGGCTTCATCATCCGTAACGTCGATCGCCGCGTCTCGGCCGACAGCGGCAACGAGCAGGCCCTGCCACGTTCGGTCGAGCATCTGACCGAGCTGGTCGGGCGTGTCCCATTAAAAGAAGTGGTGCGCGAATCGTCCGACATGATCGAGCGCCTCTGCATCGAGGCCGCCCTCGAACTCACCGGCGACAACCGCGCCTCGGCGGCCGAATTGCTCGGGCTCAGCCGGCAAAGCCTGTATGTGAAGCTGCGCCGCTATGGCCTCAGCGAGGCCGCCGGCGAGAGCGGCAGCGTCAACCCATCGCGCCCCCCCTGAGCGCCGCGCTCCACTGCGGCTTGACCTTGATCAGCGTTCCTGTGCGGCATGCCGCCAGCCGGCGGCGCTTCGGGCTAAACTTGCGCGGTTTCCCGAATCCAACCGACCCAGACGTGAAGCCCCGAATCCATGATAGAGCCGGCCTCCTCCACTACGGCGAACCGACCCCAGCCCTCGGCCATCCTCGAGGTCTTGCACCCGATCACCTGGTTTCCACCGATGTGGGCCTTTGCCTGCGGCGTGGTCTCCTCAGGTGCCGCGATCGTTGAGAATTGGCTGTTATTGCTAGCCGGCGTCATCCTCGCCGGTCCTCTGCTCTGCGCCGCCAGCCAGGTCATCAACGATTGGTACGACCGCGACGTCGATGCGATCAACGAACCCAACCGCCCCATCCCCTCGGGGAGGATTCCGGGCGACTGGGGCTACAAGCTCTCGCTCATCTGGTCCCTGATGTCGCTGGCCCTTGCGCTGATCCTCGGCCCCTGGGTGTTCGTCGCCACCGTCGTCGGCCTGCTCTTGGCCTGGGCCTATAGCGCGCCGCCGCTGCGGCTCAAACAGAACGGCTGGTTCGGCAATGCCGCCGTCGGCTTCTCTTATGAAAGCCTCGCCTGGATCACCGGCGCGGCGGTCATGCTCGGCGGCGCCATGCCAGACTGGCGCATCCTCGCCCTCGCCGTGCTCTATGGGCTCGGTGCGCACGGCATCATGACGCTGAACGACTTCAAGGCGATCGAGGGCGACAAGCAGATGGGTGTGCGCTCGCTGCCGGTGCAGCTTGGCGTGCGCGGCGCGGCCTGGGTGGCCTGTATCGTGATGATCGTGCCGCAATTAGCGGTCGTCGGCTTGTTGTTCTCTTGGATGCAGCCCGTGCACGCGGCCACGGTCGCCGCCTTGGCGATGGTGCAGATCACGCTCATGGTTCGTTTCCTCGAAAACCCTGTCGCCCGCGCCACCTGGCTGAGTGCGCTCGGCGTCACGGTCTATGTCAGCGGCATGATGGTGAGCGCCTTCGCCGCCCGCGCGGTGATCGTCGCCAGCGCCTAGTGGCCCTCTAGTGGCCGGCCCTCCTTGCCGGCCTCCAGCGGCCAACCGTGAGCGCACCGCGTCCCCCACTCCAACAACAGATAGACCCCAAAGGTGAGACTGATGGCGAATTCGCAGACCTATGACGCAGTCGTCGTCGGCGGCGGCCCGGCCGGCGCCACCGCCGCCACCGATCTGGCCAAGCGCCAGCGCAAGGTGCTGCTGCTCGACCGCCCCGGACGCATCAAGCCCTGTGGCGGCGCGATCCCGCCGAAGGCGATCGAGGAGTTCGAGATCCCCGATGAACAACTGGTCGCGAAGATCGCCTCGGCGCGCATGGTGGCGCCGAGCGATCGCCATGTCGATATGCCGATCAACGGCGGCTATGTCGGCATGGTCGATCGCGAGCCGTTCGACGAATGGCTGCGCGAGCGCGCCGCCGCCGCTGGCGCCGAGCGTCGCAACGGTACCTTCACCCGCGTGCTGCGCGACGAGGACGGCACCGCGCTGGTCGAGTTCCGCCCGGCCGAGGCCAGCGATCGCAACGCCACCGAGACGATTCGCGCGCGCGCGGTGATCGGCGCCGACGGCGCCATGTCCTCGGTCGCCAAGCAATGCGTGCCCGGCGCCAAGGAGCTGCCGCATGTGGCCGCCTATCACGAGATCGTGCGCTCGCCGGCGCCGACCGCTGGCAAAGGCCTGCACGACTTCGACCCGGCCCGCTGCGACGTCTACTATCAGGGCAAGCTCTCGCCCGATTTCTACGCCTGGATCTTCCCGCATGGCGAGACCACCAGCATCGGCGTCGGCACCGAACTCAAGGGCTTCTCATTGCACGACGCGGTCGATCGACTGCGCAAGGAGACCGGCCTCGATCAGTGCGAGACCCTGCGCCGCGAGGGCGCACCGATCCCGCTGCATCCGCTCAAGACCTGGGACAACGGCCGCGACGTCGTCCTCGCCGGCGATGCCGCCGGCGTCGTCGCCCCGGCCTCGGGCGAGGGCATCTACTACGCGCTGGTCGGCGGCCGTCTCGCTGCTGATGCGGTCGAGGAGCTGCTGGTCACCGGCGACGCCAAGGCGCTCGCCAACGCGCGCAAGCGCTTCATGAAGGCGCATGGGCGCGTGTTCTGGATTCTCGGCATCATGCAGCGCTTCTGGTACAAGAGCGACAAGCGCCGCGAGCGCTTCGTCAGCCTCTGCGACGACCCCGACATCCAACACCTGACCTGGGAGGCCTACATGCACAAGCGCCTGGTCAAGGCCAAGCCTGCCGCCCATCTGCGCATCTTCCTCAAGGACATGGCGCACCTGCTGGGCATCGTCTCGCCCTGGCAGAAGGCGCCGCGCCGCGCTGACTGAGCCCAGCAGCGCCACTCTCTCCTTCGGCCACCCCTGGCCACCCCCTCCCCCCCCTGGTCCCGCGCAAGCGGGCCTCTGCCCGCACAGCGTGCGCTAGCCGCCTCTCTGGCCAAGCCAGAGGACGAGCGCACGCCGAGCAGACCGCTCACACATGTCAACTTGAGCCATGTCAGCTTGATCAGACATCTAGCGAGAATCTTTTTTGTCATGAATTACAAATAGTTAAACGCATAAAACCCGCCCCTTTGGAGGGTACTCAAAAAAAACTGTACATTTGGGTTGACATTTAGAGCTGTCAAACTAAACTGACAGCCATGGAAACACAAAACAGCAAACGGAAAGGCTCCCGGCACCGCCGGTCGTACAGTTCGATCCGACCTTTGCTGTCGAGTCGAGTCCCGTCGCGCACACAGATGCGGCACTGTCTTAAACCCTTAACGGAGGGTATGTAAATGGCTGATATGAGAAGCCTATCGGGCCTCACGCCTGAGCAAGCAAAAGAGTTTCACGAGCAGTTCAAAGTGACCTATACCGCTTTCGTCGGTATCGCCGCACTGGCTCACATCCTGGTTCTGGCCTGGAAGCCTTGGTTCTGAGCACCGCCTTCCCACTGAACTGAACATCGCTAGAGGATTTACTCATGTTCCAAGACGTCTTCAACTACAAGCCAAAAGAACAGGACTACCGGATCTGGCTGGTTCTGAACCCAGCAACCTGGTTGGTTCCGATCCTGATGTCCGTGTTCTTGCTCGGCATCCTGATCCACGCTTTCCTCTTCACCGTCAGCCCTTACGGCGAGTATTGGGGTGCTGAAGCAGCACCTGCCGTCGAAGCTGCTCCGGCACCTGCCGCAGAGTAAGAAGAGACCTTATCGATCGCTGCAAAACGCAGTATCGTGATTCAAGCCCTGGACACGTCTCCAGCGGCACCCACCTTTTCAGGAGTCAATCAAATGGCCGAACAAGCTAGCCTCTCGGGTCTTTCCCCCGATCAAGCAAAAGAGTTCCACGAGCAGTTCAAGGTGACCTACACCGCTTTCGTCGGCATCGCCGCGCTTGCTCACCTGCTGGTTCTGGCTTGGAAGCCTTGGTTCTGATCGTTCGCTGATCACGACCTGCTCCAACCGTACAATTCAATCTCTGAAAGAGAGGGCTTAACGATGGCCGAAATCCAAAAACCGAAAAATCCTGAAGACGACTGGAAGATCTGGCTGGTCCTGAATCCTGCGACCTGGTTGGTTCCGATTCTGATGTCCGTGTTCCTGCTCGGCATCCTGATCCATGCCTTCCTCTTCACCGTCAGCCCGTACGGCGCGTACTGGGGCGGTTGATCGGATCAAACCGATCCTCGGTGGCAGACTGATCGCTCAGCTGCGACCGACCGCTGATCGGACACGAGTCAGCTTCTGACTTGATCGATCGGCAGCGATCACAGGATCGCACTGAGCGCCGGCTCTGCGGCCCTCGCCCAACCCTTCTCAAGGGAGACGGCGAGCCGACGCGGAGTCGGCGCCAGCATGTGCAGAGAAGAAAACCCGAGCGCCTATTTCAGCGCCTTGGGTCGAAGCAGGGTCAACAGGATCGCGCAGCCTGGCTCAAGCACGCACCAATCATCCGGCATCTCCAAGCGCGCCAAGGCCGCAGTTGGCAGCAGCTTGCCATCCTTTGGCTCGTCGAGATCGCCCTCGGTCAGATATCTGAGCAGGGATTCGAGCCCCGGATTGTGTCCCACCAGCAGGATCGATGCCGGCGCCCGCGCATGGGCCGCGAGCACTTCGAGCAAATGCCCGAGATCCGCCTCGTAGATCGCTGACTCCCAGCGAATATCGCGCTTGTCGTAATCGAGCCCCTTGCAGACCTTGAGCGCGGTCTTGCGCGCGCGCTCGGCCGGCGAACTCAGGATGAGCCCCGGCACCAGCCCTTCTCGATATAACCATTCGCCGATGCGCGGGGCATCTCGCCGGCCACGTTTGGCGAGCGGACGTTCGAGATCGGAGGGCGCGTCGCTGTCCCAGTCGGACTTGGCGTGTCGCAGCAACAGCAGCTCGCGAGCCATGTGGAAGCATCATCAGGAGAGAAGGCAGGATAGCGAAGCGCTTTTTAACATAACCGTAACAAAAACAAAATAGTGAGCCCAGCATCCGGGGATCACAGGCTGTCTTGCGGATCGATATCGATGCTCCAGCGCAGCCCACGGTGGCCCGATTGCGCTCGCAGGACGGGCAGTAATCGATCGATCAGCGCGTGCAAGGGTCCACGCTGGTGCGATTGCAGCAACAACTGGGCACGGAAACGCCCGGCCCGGCGCTCCATGCTCGCTGGGGCCGGGCCCCAGACTTCGACCGGTTCAGGCGCGAGACCCAGCACCTGCGCGCGCGCCTGACGCAAGAAATCGAGCGCCTGTTGCTCGACCCGGCTATCGGCGCGCAGCAAGGCCTGGAAGCTGAACGGCGGCAGTGCGGCCTCGGCCCGCTCGGCCAGCGCGGCGGCGGCGAAGGCACCGTAACCCTGGCTCAATAATCGGATCAGGAGCGGATGATCGGGGTGGCGCGTCTGCAGCATCACCGTGCCCGGCTGCTCGGCGCGCCCGGCCCGGCCCGCGACCTGGATCAGGAGTTGGGCCATGCGCTCGGTGGCGCGAAAATCGCTACCATAGAGCCCCTGGTCGAGATCCAGGATGCCGACCAGGGTCACGCCGGGCAGGTGATGGCCTTTGGCCAGCATCTGCGTGCCGAGCAGGAGCGGATAGGCGCCATCGCGCGCGGCGCCGAGCAGGCGCTCGAGGTCGCCCTTGCGGCGCGTGCTGTCGCGATCGATGCGCGCCAGCGGAATGCCTGGAAACCGCTGCCGCAGGCTCTCCTCCACCCGCTCGGTGCCTTGCCCGAGCGGGCGCAGATCGGGCGATTCGCACTCGGGACAGTGCACCGGCAAGGCGCGTTGATCACCGCAGTGATGGCAGATCAGCAGGCCGCGATCGCGGTGCAGCGTCATGCGCGCGTCGCAGTGTCGGCAGGCGCTGATCCAACCGCAATCGTGACAGGTGAGCACCGGGGCGAAGCCGCGGCGGTTGAGAAACAGCAGCACCTGATGGCCGGCCTCGATCACCGCCATCATCCGCGTCAGCAGTGCATGCGAGAGTCCGGTGACCAAGGGTTGCGAGCGCACATCGACGACCAGGAAGCGCGGCGGTTTGGCGCCGCCGGCACGCTGGTGCAGGCGCAGATGCCGATAACGCCCGCGCTCGGCATTGCGCAGCGTCTCTAGCGAGGGCGTCGCCGAGCCCAGTAGCACCGGGCAGTGGCGGATCTGGGCGCGGCGCACGGCGAGATCGCGCGCCGAGTAGCGGAAGCCATCCTGCTGCTTGAGCGAGACATCGTGCTCCTCATCGACGATCAACAGCCCCAGGTCTGGCAGGGGCGTGAAGATCGCCGAGCGCGTGCCTAGGATCAGCCGCGCGTTGCCACGCGCGGCGCGTTGCCAGGCGCGCTCGCGCTCGCCCTCGGCGAGCCCGGAATGCAGCACCACGCGCTCGGTGTCGAGGCGTTGCGCGAAGCGCTCGGCGAGCTGCGGCGTGAGGCCGATCTCGGGCACCAACACCAGCACCTGCCGACCGCGTTCCAGCGCCGCGCCGATGAGACGGATATAGACCTCGGTCTTGCCACTGCCGGTGACCCCATTCAAGAGAAAACACTGGAAGCCGCTCGCCCCATGGACAGCGGCAATGGCCGCTTGCTGCTCCTCATTGGGTGTCGGGCTCGGCTCGGGCCCAAGGGAGGCGGCGCGCGGTGCTGCGTGCGGCCTATCCTGTGGCACATCGAGCAGCGCAGAGCCGCTGGGCGCTGAGAGCAGGCAACGCTCGATCAGCCCTTTCTCTGCGAGGGCCTTGAGGATGGCGCGGCAGTCGCCGAGCTGCGCACGCAGTTCGGCATCCGCGAGGCCCTCGGGCCGCGCTTGCAGAAGCGCGAGCGCAGCCGCCTGGCGCGGGGCGCGCGACAGCAGCCCTGGTTGCGCTGCTGCGCCGGCGGTGCGCGGGCGCCACCCCTTGAGCTGCACCGCATGGCTTGCTTCAGGATAGCTGGGTACGGGCCGGCGCAGACGAGCGGGGAGCGCGCTGAAGATCGCCTCGCCCGGCGGACACCGATAATAGTCGGCCGCCCAGCGAATCAGCGCGAGGTCGTCGGCGCCGAGCAAGGGCTCCCGGTCGAGGCAGCGCTCGATCGACTTGAGCCGCTCGGGCGCGATCTGCGAGCGCTCCTGGCGGGCGACGATCATCCCGACGCGACGGCTGCGGCCAAAAGGCACCAGCACGCGCTGGCCCAGAGCGCAGTCCGCGTTCTCCAAAGGCAGTCGGTAGTCGAAAATCTCCGCTACGGGCGCGGCAACAGCCACTTGAACGATCGCCAAGAACGGCTCCCCTCGGTTCGGCGGACCTGGATGATCAGCGCCACATCTTGCCCGAAATCAGCAAGCGTGTATTATTGCGGCGACGGGCTGGTCGCTGTCGAATCCTTTCGATCCCAAGCGCAGGTCGTCGAGCCAGGTTTCCGAGCTATGTTGACATTGAGCCAACAAATCCTGCGCACCGATCTCGCCGGTATGCCACTGGAGTGGATCGATTACAAAGCCGCCGCCAGACTCTACTTTTTAGGCCAAGTCGCCTACGCCTGCGGCCATCCCATGCTCTTACTGAGGGGCGGCGTCAATGCCCGCACCCACGTTCGCAGCGAGCTGCGGATTCATTCGATCATCGCCACCCATGGCGCCCATCACGGGCCGACCAAGATGACCGATGACTATGTGCCGCCGCTCTCCAATCACACCCTGTTCCAGCGCGATGACCACCTCTGTCTCTACTGCGGCGGACGCTTTTCCTCGCGCCATCTCTCCCGCGACCATGTGCGACCGGTGAGTCGCGGCGGGTCCGACGAGTGGAACAACGTCGTCTCGGCCTGCGTGCGCTGTAACAACTACAAGGCTGGGCGTACGCCCGAAGACGCCGGGATGCAGCTGCTCGCAGTGCCGTTCACGCCGACCCATGTCGAGTATATCTATCTGATGGGGCGCAACGTGCTGGCCGACCAGATGGCGTTTCTGCGGGCGCATTTTCCACGCACGAGCCCCCTGCTCAAGCGCCTGGCCACTGCCTGAGGGGGGCTCGCAGATGACCGATTGGCAAGCCATCGCGGAGCAGATCGGCGCAGCGCGCGGACGCGCTTTCGAGCCCGGGCGGGCGCAAGCCATTGGCGGAGGCTGTATCAACCAGGCTGTCGTCCTCGGCGAGGGCGAGCAACGGGTATTCGTCAAGCTCAACAGCGCCGATCTGCTCGCCATGTTCGAGGCGGAAGCGGCAGGCCTGGCCGAGATGGCGGCGACCCATAGCATCCGCGTTCCCGAGCCGATCTGCACCGGCAGGGTTGGCCATCAGGCCTTCATCGCCATGGAACACATCGCGCTCGGCGGCGCGCGTGGCGACGCTGCGGCCGCCGGCCGGCAATTGGCCGCCATGCATCGCGCCACGCGCACGCGCTTCGGCTGGGAGCGCGACAACACCATCGGCTCCACTCCGCAACCGAACCGGGAGCACGACGATTGGGTCAGCTTCTGGGGCCAGCAGCGCCTCGGGTTCCAGTTGGAGCTGGCGGCACGCCAGGGTTACCGAGGGCGTTTGCAACAGCAGGGTGAGCGCTTGCGACAAGGGTTCTCGGCGCTGCTCGAGCATGCCCCGTCACCGTCGCTGCTGCATGGCGATCTGTGGGGCGGGAATCTTGGCTACGCCGCCGGCGGACAACCGGTGATCTTCGACCCCGCCTGCTACTATGGCGATCGCGAAACCGATCTCGCGATGACCGAGCTGTTTGGAGGGTTCGGCGGTCATTTTCGTGCGGCTTACGAGGAGTCTTGGCCGCTGAGTCCCGGCTACCCGGTGCGCAAACAGCTCTACAACCTCTACCATATCCTCAATCATCTCAATCTCTTCGGCGGCGGCTACCTGCGCCAAGCCGAAGGCATGATCGACCGGCTCCTCGCCGAGCTTGGCTAATCAGGAGCCCTGCCGATGAACAGCCCCCTGAGTGTCGCGGTGCCGAGTCCGCGCGCCCGCGATTACCAATCCAGCGTCAAGCCGATCTGGTGCCCCGGCTGCGGCCACTTCGGCGTGCTCTCGGCGCTGACCAAGGCCCTTGCCGATTTGGAGCGCCCGAAGCACGAGATCGCGGTGGTCTCCGGTATCGGCTGCTCATCGCGCCTGCCCGCTTATCTCGACTGCTATGGCTTCCACGGCCTGCATGGCCGCGCCTTGCCGCTGGCCACCGGCCTCAAGATCGCGCGTCCCGACCTCTGTGTGATCGCCGCAGGCGGCGATGGAGATGGCTTTTCGATCGGCGGCAACCACTTCTTGCACGCTTGCCGGCGCGATCTGGATGTCACCTACCTGGTGCTGGATAACGCGGTCTATGGCATGACCAAGGGCCAGGCCTCGCCAACCACCGACCCCGATTGGACCCGCAGCCCGCTGACACCGCAAGGCACCGGCATGCCGCCGTTTCAGCCCATGGCCATCGCGCTGGCCGCCGGTGCCAGCTTCGTCGCGCGCGGCTTCAGCGGCGATCCGAACGGCCTCGGCGAACTGATCGTGCGTGCCATCCAGCATCCTGGCTTCGCCTTCGTCCACATCCTCAGCCCATGCCGAACCTATCGTCCCGAGGACCAGGCGCACTGGAAGCAGGCGACGCATCCCAGCGGTGTCCCCCCGACGCGCGACCTTGGCGATGCAGCCAAGCTGATCCTGCAAGACGATGGCTTCGCGCTCGGGGTGTTCTATCAGGTCAGCCGGGCGAGTGCGGCAGCACAAAGCGCATCGAAATCAGCATCGATCCGGGGCGGGCTGGCGGAGATCGAGGCGGAACTGCAACGATAACCGCCGCTGCTGACAGCGACAGCGCTGATCCTTAGGAATGTCCTTAATGAGGGATTTCCCTTATACTACGGTCATCGTTCTTTCAAACAGATCAGGTGTTAACGATGACAACCACTGTCCATCGCCTTTTCATCGGCGGCGCCCTTCTGCTCGGTGCCGCTGGCCCCACGCTCGCCGTGCAACCAGGCCAAGTGCTCAGCGGCATCGCCTCTTACTACCACGACAGCCTGCACGGCAATAAGACCGCCAGTGGTAAGGCGTACAACAAGAACGCGCTCAGCGCCGCTCACAAGACGCTGCCGCTCGGCACTCGCGTGCGCGTCACCGAGCCCAACACCGGACGCAGCGTTGAGCTTGTGGTCAACGACCGCGGTCCCTTCACCAAGGGGCGTATCATCGATCTCTCGCGCCGGGCCGCCGCCGAACTCGGTATGATCAAAAAGGGCGTCACGAAGGTGAAGGTTGAAATCCTCAGTCTCCCTGGTCAACGCGGCGCTTGACCCCATCTGCGCATCATTTCGCACCACAATCGTCTAGGGGACCGCATCCGATGCCTACAATCGCCAAACACGCGCTCGCAACACTGCTCGTCGCAACCCCCCTCCTCGCGCTCGCCGACACCACGGCCGGCCTCGACGAGGAGGCAGGCGCTCTGATCCAAACATTCGCCTCCAGTCTGAAAGCGGAACTGGTCGAGGCCATGTCCGCCGGCGGACCGAGCCATGCCATCGGCGTCTGTCAGGAGCGAGCCCCGGCGATCGCCGCAACGCTGTCGGAGGACTCGGAGTGGAACATCGCCCGCACCAGCCTCAAGCCCCGCAATCCCGAGAACGCACCGGACGCCTGGGAGACCGACGTCCTTGAGCAGTTCGAGTCGCGCAAGGCCGCCGGCAACGAGGTCGCCGGCATGCACTACGCCGAGGTGGTCGAGCGCAACGGGCAAGCAGCCTATCGTTTCATGCAGGCGATCCCGACCGAAGGCGTCTGCTTGACCTGCCACGGCACCCACCTCGACCCAGCGTTGGCGCAAACCATCGATGACGCCTACCCCGAGGATCAGGCGCGCGGCTACTCGGTCGGCGACATCCGCGGTGCCTTCACGCTCAGCCAGCCCCTCCAGGACTAGCCTTCAGCGGGAGCCCTCATCCATGGCCGACCATCCCCATATCGTCATCGGCGGCGGCATCAGCGGACTGAGCGCCGCCCATTACGCGCTGCATGCCGGTGTCGATACCCTCTTACTCGAAGCCAACGACCGCCCCGGTGGCTGCATGCACAGCCGCCGCTTCGAGGCGCTCGACGGCTTCTGGGTCGAAGCCGGTGGGCACACCTGTTTCAACAGCTACGGCCATCTGCTCGGCATCATGGAGCAACTCGACCTGCTGAGGCTGACCACGGCCAAGGAGAAACGCAGCTACAAGCTCTGGCGCGAGGGCAAGCGGCGCGGCATCCTCTCGGCGCTGCATCCCGTCGAACTGCTGATCTCGCTGCCCGGTCTGTTCCGCATCGAGAAGGCCGGCAAAACGGTGTCCGAGTACTACGGCCAGGTCATGGGCCGCAAGAACTATCGCGATCTGCTCGGCCCGGCGCTGCGCTCGGTGGTCTGTCAGGAGGCCGACGACTTTCCCGCCGAGGCGATGTTCCGCAAGAAGCCGCGCCGCAAGGATGTGCTGCGCGCCTTCACCATGCCCGGCGGCCTCGCCGATATCCCGCGCGCGATCGCCACGCAGCCGGGCTTCAACGCCCAATTCGGCACCCAGGTCACGCGCATCACCGCCCAGGGCGAGGGCTTCGAGATCGAATGCCAGGACGGCAACCAGCACCGCTGCGAGCGCCTGACCCTCGCCGTACCGCCGGATGCCGCCCGCGCACTGCTCGGCGAGGTGGCGCCACAGGCCGCGAGCGCGATCCAGAACATCGGCATCGCTCACATCGACACCCTGGTGCTGGCCTTCGAGCGCTCCAGTCTCAGCGTCGAGGAGATCGCCGGGCTGATCAGCATCGATGGCGGCTTCCTCTCTGCGGTGTCGCGCGATTTCCTACCGGACGAGCGCTATCGCGGCTTCGCCTTCCACTTCACGGGCGACACGCTCAGCGAGGCGGAGCGCGAGCAGATCGCGTGCCAGGCCCTCAATGCCCACGTCGCCGACATCCGCGCCAAGGCCCATGTCCGCAACCAGTTGCCCGCCCTGCGCGCCGATCACATGACGCGTATCCAGGCGCTGGACGCGGCGCTTGCGGGCGGACCGATTGCGGTGACCGGCAATTGGTTCCTCGGCGTCTCGATCGAGGATTGCGTGACCCGCACCCGCAGCGAGCACGAACGGCTCTTCGGCGCGCTGAGCGATGGCGCTCCGGGCGGCAGCGCAAGCGGCCACTGACGGGCAGCGCTTGGGACCGAGAGCGAGCGTCGCCCGCGCCATGCTCACGCGCGCCAATCGCCCCATCCTCGCCTGCCAGCATCCCCGCGCCGAGGCCATCAATGACCCTCTCGCGCGGGCCTTCTCCCGGCTCGGCGACGAGGATTTCGAACGCCGCTCGCATTTCATCGACGGGCGTTTTGAGAATCTCTACCTCAAGGCCGCGCAGTTGCCCGGTGTCGACGACATCCTCGCCTTCGCCCTGGAGCAGGCGCGTCTCTGGCTGAGCAGCGCTCAGGCGACCTGGCTCGAGGAACCCATCGCGACGGAGCAGCCGCTGCGCGCCGGGTTTTGGATCAATGCCATGCAGCCCGGTCAGGCCACTAGCCGCCACGCGCATGAAGAATGCGACGAATGGCTCTCGGGGGTCTACTACGTCAGCACGCCGGCGGCGGCTGGCGACATCCTCTTCCATGACGGCCCCTTCGAGACCCGACTGCGGCCGTGGCCAGGCCTGCTGCTGTTGTTCGACCCGGCGCTCGAGCACTCGGTCGAGCGCAACTGCAGCGATTCGCGGCGACTCTCGATCGCCTTCAACATCGGCCCCAACGCGGATTAACGCAGGCGTTCGGTATCGCGCTCGCGCTCGATCAGACGCTCCATCTCGGCGATCCGAATCCAACGCCCATCGAGGGTGCGAAAGCGACGGCCATCGATGTCGCTGCGCCGCGCCTCATAGCGCTCGGTCTCGCCGGTATAGACGTTGACCACCTGGAGCTGAACGATCTCGCGCTCGCGCTGCCAATCCTGGAACAGATAGAACCCGGTCCCGCCGAGCATCAACAGCACGAGCCCATAGGCCGCGAGCTTGACCGCGCCACGCGGCATCAGCGGCTCTGCGCCCAGCGCGCGCGAGTGCGCGGTTGCGCGCAGCCGGGGCGGCGCATCGCCCTCGCCACGCCAACGGTTGCGCACCACCAGCCAGGCCACCAGAATCACAGTGGCGGTTAATAGGAATTTCGCGAGCATGATCCGTTTACGCTACCGTTTTTCTGTATTGAGCCAACACCATGACCAAGCATAGCCGCTCGCTGCCTTGTCTGGCGACACCACCAAGGCTTACCATCGGTGGCATGATCCTGTCGTCCCGCTGCCCGCCGCCTCGCTTCATGCTGCCGCGTCCCGTCCTGCTCATCCTCCTCTTCAGTTTCGCCATCCTGGTCGGTTGCGATGAGCCACCCCAGCCGAGCGTCAACCTGTATCGCGCCGTCCACAGCGGCGACTTGGAGCAGATCAAGCGGCATCTGTTCTGGAAGACCGACATCAACCAGCCCGGCCCCGATGGCCACTATCCCCTGCATGTCGCCGTCAGCCAGGGGCGGGTCGCGATCGCGCGCGAGCTGCTCAAGCAAGGCGCGCGGCTCGATGTCCGCGATCCGCTTGACCGCACGCCGTTGCATGTCGCGCTCGCCAACGGCAAGGTCCAGGCCGCTCAGCTGCTCTTGCAACAGGGCGCCGATGACGACCTGCAAGCGCTGCTCTTCGCGCTCGCCGAGGCACAGGCACTCGACCCTGACACCATCAAACTGCTGAGCGATCGCGGTGCCGACCTCAATGCCACTGATGCGCGAGGCCGACCCCCGCTGCATCTGGCGATCGCGGCTGATCATGTGCGTTTAGCGAAACAACTGATCAGCGCTGGCGCCGACGTCAACCAGCGCGATCGCAACGGCACCAGCGCACTTGAGATCGCGCTGGAGCATGAGCACTCGACCATGATCATGCTGCTTGAGCAATATGGCGCCACGCGCCCGCAGTGAGCCGGACCGACGCTCAACGCCACCCCTTCAGAGACTCTTCACAGAACCAGGAGCCCGCATGGCCGAAAAGGTCGACGATCTGACCATTACCTATACCGAGGGCGACATCGAGACCACCAAGGAACTCGATAAGGTCATCCTCTCCAAGGGCAGTTGGGCCACCGTGCTCTATCGCTACCAGGATTGGGATCGCGCCAAGGAGGACTACGGACCCGAGCGCTATACCATCCGACGCTACCAGAAGCGCGGCGGTGAGTATCGGCAACAATCGAAGTTCAACATCTCGAGTCGAGCCCAGGCCCAGGCGCTGGTCGATGCCCTTCAGGGCTGGCTCGCCGACGCCCCGAACTAAACGCAAACGAAGCGCGCACGAAGCCCACACGCGGAGAGACCCCGATGATCGATGTCACCCATCAGGTCGCCGTCATCACCGGCGCCAGTCGCGGCCTTGGCGCCGGGATCGCAGCACGCTGCCTTGAGCGCGGCCTGCGGATCGCGGCCTGTGCGCGCACGCAACCCGCGCTCAACGGTGCCGCAGAGCAGTTGCTGACAGTGGCCGCCGATGTCACCGATCACGCCGCCATGACGCAATTTTGCGAAGCCACGGTCGAGCGTTTTGGGCGCATCGACCTGTGGATCAACAATGCCGGGCTGCTGGCGCCAATCGGCCCGCTGCGCGACAACGATCCAGCCGCATTCGCGCGCCACATCGAGGTCAATGTCGTCGGCGTGTTCAACGCCAGCCAAGCCTTCATCCGCCACCTGCGCGCGCGCGATGGCGAGGGCGTGCTGCTGAACATCAGCTCGGGCGCGGCGCGCAGCGCCTATGCCGGCTGGTCGGCCTACTGTGCCGGCAAGGCGGCGGTGGATCGCATGAGCGAATCGATCGCGCTGGAAGAGGCCGACAGCGGGCTGCGCGTGCATGCGGTCGCACCCGGCATCATCGACACCGACATGCAGGCGATGATCCGCGACTGCACGCCGGAACAGTTTCCGCGCGTGCAAAAATTCCTTGATCTCAAGGCCAAGGACGGCTTCAGCTCGCCGGCCTTCGTCGCCGATCGCCTGCTCGAGCTGGCGTTCGGCCCGGAGGGCGCCAAGCAGCCTGTGGCCATGAGCTTGCCGCTGGAGAAGGGCTAAGGAGGGACGCCCGACCGACCGCCGTTTAACGCGGACGGTCGGGCCTTGGCGGAATACCGCTATTGTGGCCGGCGCTTCAGCGCTGCTTGGGCCGCCGCGAGGCGCGCGACCGGCACGCGCGGACCCGAGCAACTGACATAGTCCAGCCCGGCCTCGTCGCAGAACGCGATCGAGGCGGGATGGCCACCATGCTCGCCGCAGATGCCAACATGCAGGTCCTTGCGCACGCCACGCCCCCACTCAACCGCGAGCCGCATCAGCTTGCCGACCCCCTTCTCGTCAAGCACCTCAAACGGGTTGTCGCTTAACACATCGCTCTGGTTGTAGAGCGGCAGGAACTTGTTCTCGGCATCCTCGCGCGAGAACGAGAACACGGCCTGGGTGAGATCGTTGGTGCCGAACGAGAAAAACTCGGCCTCTGCGGCCAGGGATTCGGCGCGCATGCAGGCCCGCACCACCTCGATCATGGTGCCGAACTTGAACTTGACCGGCTGACCGTACTTGGCTTGCACCTCGGTGTGCGCCTCGTCGACATAGGCCTTCACGCGCTTGAGTTCCTGCACGGTGCAGACCTGCGGCACCTTGATCTGCGGCTGAATCTCGATCCCGGCCTGGGCGCACTCGGCGGCGGCCTCAAGAATCGCACGCACCTGCATCTTGTAGATCTCCGGAAAGGAGATGCCAAGGCGCACACCACGATGCCCGAGCATCGGGTTGGTCTCGTGCAGGATACGCACCTTCTTCAGCATCGCCTCCTTCTTCGCGATCGCCTCCTCGACCATCATCGGGTCCATCACTCGGCGCACGGCGTCGAAGTCATCGCGCGCCTTCTCCGGCGTGTGCAGCAGCCCCATCGAGCCGGCCAGGGCGGTCATGCCGCGCGTCGCGCCGGCGAGTGCGCGCAGATCGTCGAGGTCACGCAGGAGCTGATGCTCGTCCGGCAGGAACTCATGGATCGGCGGGTCGAGCAGGCGGATGGTGACCGGGTTCGGCGCCATGACCTCGAACAGCTCGCGGAAGTCCTGGCGCTGCAGCGGCAGCAGCGCTTCCAGGGCTTCGTCGCGTTTCTCGGTGGTCTCGGCGACGATCATCTCGATCACCAGCGGCAGGCGCTCGCTGGCGTTGAACATGCGCTCGGTGCGCGCCAGCCCGATGCCGACCGCGCCGTACTTGCGCGCGTTGCGTGCGTCCTCGGGCGTGTCGGCATTGGCCATCACCTTGAGTCGCGCGACCTCGTCGGCCCATTGCAGCAGGGTTGAGAGTTCCGGCGTGAATTCCGGCTCCACGGTCGGGATCTCACCCAGATAGACGCGCCCGGACGAGCCATCGATGGTGATGGTGTCGCCTTCCTTGAAGCGGGTAGAGCCAACCGTGGCCTCGCGCCGCGAGACATCGACACTGATGCCCTCAGCACCGGCGACACAGGGTTTGCCCATGCCGCGCGCGACCACCGCCGCGTGCGAGGTCTTGCCACCGCGGGCGGTCAGGATGCCCTTGGAGGCAAAGAAACCGTGGATGTCCTCGGGCTTGGTCTCCTCGCGCACGAGGATGACCTGTTGCCCGAGTTCGTGACCGATCTGATGCGCGCGATCGGCATCGAACACGGCGATGCCGGCGGCCGCGCCCGGCGAGGCCGGCAGGCCTTGGGCGACCGGCTCGACCCGGGAGCTTGGGTCGAGGCGCGGGAACAGCATTTGCTCGAGGCTGATCGGATCGATGCGCTGCAAGGCCTGTTCCTTGCTGATCAGGCCCTCTTGCTCCATCTCCACCGAGGTGCGCACCATGCCATGGGCGTTCATCTTGCCATTACGCGTCTGCAGGCAGTAGAGCACGCCGCGCTCGATGGTGAACTCGAAATCCTGCACCTCGCGGTAGTGACTTTCGAGCTTCTCGCGCAGCACCGCCAATTCCTCGGCGATCTCCGGCATCTCGACCTTGAGGCGCTCGAGCGGCTTGGGTGTGCGGATGCCGGCGACCACATCCTCGCCCTGGGCGTTGATCAGGTATTCGCCGTAGAGTGCGTTCTCGCCGGTGCCGGGATTGCGGGTGAAGCCGACGCCAGTGGCCGAATCGTTGCCGCGGTTGCCAAACACCATGGTGCAGATGTTCACCGCAGTGCCGTTGGCCATCTCCGGGGTGATGTGGAACTGCTTGCGGTAGTCGACCGCGCGCCGCCCGCTCCAACTGTTGAACACCGCCTTGACGGCGATCTCGAGCTGCACCATCGGGTCCGATGGGAACGGCTTGCCGGTCTGCTCCTCGACCACCTTGAGGAAACGCTCGCTCATCTCCTTGAGGTCGGAGGCGGTGAGGTCGATGTCCTGTTTGGCGTGCGCGGCCTCCTTGACCACGTTGAACTCGCGGTCGAAGGCCTCGTCGTCGATGCCGAGCGCGACCTTACCGAACAGTTGGATGAAGCGCCGGTAGGAATCGTAGCCAAAGCGATCGTCGCCGGTGGCCTTGATCTCGCCGAGCAAGGTCTCTTGATTGAGGCCGAGATTGAGGATGGTATCCATCATGCCCGGCATCGACATCGCCGAGCCGGAGCGCACCGAGACCAGCAGCGGGTTGTCGGGGTCGCCGAAGCCCTTGTTGGTCTTGCGTTCCAAATCCGCCATCTGCTCACGCACCTGCTCCATCACCCCGGCGGGCAGGCTGTGGTCGGGGGTATCGAGATAGGCCAGGCAGGCCTCGGTGGTGATGACGAAGCCGGGCGGTACATTGAGGCCGATCTGCGTCATCTCACAGAGGTTGGCGCCCTTGCCGCCGAGCAACTTTTTGTTCTTGCCGTCGCCTTCTTCAAAGGCAAATGCCCATTTTTTCGCGTCAGTCATGCTTGTGGTCCTCGAGTTGGGATCGATCATTGTGCCTATTTGAACGAGCGCAGGGTAGCCGTTCGGACGTGTCCGAAATCAACGGCTCAGGGGGTAAACGGTGATATTCCGACGGCCCCGAGCCATTTATACTGCGGCGCATCAGATCCGCCCCGCTCGCCGGCGCGAGTGGGCAGAACACGTACGCCCTCGACACCGTATCAGCGCCGCTCAAGACGCGCAGGATTTCCGCCATGTTGGATAAGACCTACGACCCCAAAACCATCGAAACCGCCTGGTATCGGCACTGGGAGCAAGCCGGCTGGTTCGCGCCCGACGTGAGCGCTGGTGCGGTCAGCGATGGCAAGGGCGAGGCCGAGGCCGCGTCGCCATTCTGCATCATGATCCCGCCGCCGAACGTCACCGGCAGCCTGCACATGGGCCACGGTTTCAACAACGCCATCATGGACGCCCTGGTGCGCTATCACCGCATGCGTGGCGAGCCGACGCTCTGGCAGCCGGGCACCGATCATGCCGGCATCGCCACGCAAATGGTGGTCGAACGCCAACTCGAAGCCGAGGGCCAGACCCGCCACGACCTTGGCCGCGAGGCCTTCATCGAACGCATCTGGCAATGGAAGGCCGAGTCCGGCGGCACCATCACCCGTCAGTTGCGCCGGCTCGGCTCCTCGCTCGACTGGCAGCACGAGCGCTTCACCATGGACGAGGGACTCTCCAACGCGGTGCGCGAGGTCTTCGTGCGGCTGTTCGAGGACGGGCTCATCTACCGCGGCAAGCGCCTGGTGAATTGGGACCCGGTGCTGCACACGGCGATCTCGGATCTCGAGGTCATCGCCGAGGACGAAGCCGGCCACATGTGGGATCTCAAATACCCGCTGACCAATGGCACCGGTGCGATGATCGTCTCCACCACCCGCCCGGAGACCATGCTCGGCGACTGCGCGGTGGCGGTGAACCCGGACGACGAGCGCTACAAGCACCTGATCGGCGAGACCGTCGAACTGCCGCTCACCGGTCGGCGCATCCCGATCATCGCCGACGAGCACGCCGACCCTGAACTCGGCACCGGCTGCGTCAAGATCACCCCGGCGCACGACTTCAACGACCACGCGGTCTGGCAGCGCCACCGCGACGAGACGCCGATCGCCGATCAGCCCCACGGCGGCCTGATCAACCTCTTCAACGCCGATGCGGCGATCCGCGCCAATACGCCGGAAGAAGGTGCGCTGATCCCCAGCGGCTACAGCGGTCTCGACCGTTTCGAGGCGCGCAAGCGCATCCTCGCCGATCTCGAGGCCCAGGGGCTGCTGGTGCAGGTGCGCGAGCATCGGCTGATGATCCCACGCGGGGATCGTTCCGGCGCTGTGGTCGAACCCTATTTGACCGATCAGTGGTACGTGCGCATCGCACCGCTGGCCAAGCCGGCGATCAAGGCGGTCGAGGACGGCCAGATCCGCTTCGTCCCCGACAACTGGAAGAACACCTACTACGAGTGGATGCACAACATCCAGGACTGGTGCATCAGCCGCCAGCTCTGGTGGGGCCATCGCATCCCGGCCTGGTACGACGATGAGGACAATATCTACGTCGGCCGCTCCGAGAGCGAGGTGCGCGCCAAGCATGGCCTGAGCGACGCCTATCCGCTGCGCCAGGACGAGGACGTGCTCGACACCTGGTTCAGCTCCGCACTCTGGCCCTTTAGTACGCTGGGCTGGCCGCCCGAACAGAACGGCCAGCAAGGGCCGAGCAGCGAGCACGGACACCAGGAGCACACGAATCGGCTCGCCACCTTCTACCCCACCTCGGTGCTGATCACCGGCTTCGACATCATCTTCTTCTGGGTCGCCCGGATGATCATGATGGGGCTCAAATTCATGGGCGATGTGCCCTTCCGCGACGTCTACATCCACGGCCTGGTGCGCGATGCCCAGGGCAACAAGATGTCCAAATCCAAGGGCAACGTGCTTGACCCTATCGATCTGATCGACGGCATCGAGCTGGAGCCGCTGGTCGCCAAGCGCACCAAGGGCATGATGCAGCCGCAACTGGCCGAGAAGATCGCCAAGCAGACGCGCAAGGAGTTTCCTGACGGTATCCCCGCCTTCGGCACCGATGCCCTGCGCTTCACCTTCGCCGCGCTCGCCACCACCGGGCGCGACATCAAGCTCGACCTCGGGCGCGTCGAGGGCTACCGCAATTTCTGCAACAAGCTCTGGAACGCCTCGCGCTATGTGTTGATGAACACCGAGGGGCAGGACTGCGGCACCGGCACAGTGCCAAATGGCGTCACTGAGCACGCCTTAGAACTGAGCGCCGCCGACCGATGGATTCGGAGTCGATTGAACAAGACCGTCGGCAGCGTGCGCGAGGCGCTCGATGCCTACCGCTTCGATCTCGCCGCTCAGGCCATCTACGAGTTCACCTGGAGCGAGTTCTGCGACTGGTATCTCGAACTCGCGAAGCCGGTGCTCACCAGCGACACCGCCACCGACGCGGCCAAGCGCGGCACCCGCTGGACCCTGGTGCGAACCTTGGAAACGCTGCAGCGCCTCGCCCATCCCTTCATGCCGTTCATCACCGAGGAGATCTGGCAAAAGGTGCAGCCACTGACCGGCGATCATCCAGCCGCAACCATCATGCGCGCGCCCTACCCGCTCGCCGATAGCGGCCTCGACGATGCCGACGCCGAAGCCGAGATCCGCTGGGTGCAACAGTTCATCCTCGGCGTGCGCCGCATCAAGGGCGAGATGAACATTGCCCCGTCCAAGCAGCTGCCAGTGCTGATCGCCAACGCCAGCGACCGCGACCGGCAGTGGATCGCGCAGGCCCGACCCTACCTCGACTTCCTCGCCCGCACCGCATCGATCACTCTGCTCGACGATGAGACCGAGGCCCCGGAAGCGGCCATCGCCCTGGTTGGCGCGATGAAGATCCTGATCCCGATGGCCGGGCTCATCGACAAGGCTGCCGAACTCAAGCGCCTGGACAAGGAGATCGGCAAACTGCGCGCCGACATCGAGCGCATCGAGCACAAGCTCGCCAACCCTCGCTTTGTCGATAAGGCGCCCGCAGCGGTGGTGGAAAAAGAGCGCACGCGGGTGGCCGACCAGCGTGCCGCGCTCGCCAATCTCAGCGACCAGCGCACGCGGATTGCGGCGCTCTAATCCTGCTCATCGCCGGTCAGTCGCCTCCATCCGTGCGTTCGCCAGCGAGACTCCGCATCGAACAGCTCGATCCAATGCATCACGGACACCCGCGCGGCAACGGCCAAGTGGGTCTGGCAGCCGACGTTTGCCGTGACGATCAGCGCCGGGGCGCCCGCCTGCAGAGCCTCCAGGCGATCAGCCCGCAGCTGCTTCGACAGCTCGGCCTGCAGCATCGAATAGGTGCCGGCCGAGCCGCAGCAGCTATGCGCATCCCGCACCGGGGTCAATGCAAAACCAACGCCCGTCAGCAGCGCCTCGACGCGGCCCATCAGCCCTTGGCCATGCTGCAGCGTGCAGGGGGGATGGAAGGCGATTCGACGCGGCACACCACGCGCAAAGGGGCTCGCTAGCCGGGCCAGATCCTCGGCGCCGAGCAGCTCGCTGAGATCGCGCGCCAGGGCCGAGACCCGCGCCGCCTTGGCCGCATAGTCAGGGTCATCGCGCAAATGCCAAGCGTAATCCTTGACCATTGCCCCGCAGCCGCTCGCCGTGATCAGGATCGCCTCAGCCGGCGTTTGCTCAGGCTTGCTCGGCTCGATCTGCGGCCACCAGGCGTCGATATTGCGGCGCATGAAGCGCTTGGCCTCCGCCGGTGCGGCCAGGTGCTGGCTGATCGCACCGCAGCAGCCGCCACCTTGCGGCTGCAGCACCTGGATGCCAAGTTGCGCGAGCACGCGTTTGGTGGCCTGCACCGTCGCCGGGGTCAACGTCGGCTCGACGCAGTTGTCGAGCATCAGCACCCGTCGGCTTGCCACATCGGCGCCGATCGCAGCCGATGGTTGCGACCGCACCGCTGGCACCTTCGCGCGCAGTGGCGCTGGCAGCAGCGGCCGCAGCCACTGCCCTGCCCGCAGCAGCGGCACGAACCGGCGCGGATAGGGCAACACCTGACGCAGCCCCCAGCGCAGCAGACGCTCATGCAACGGGCGCGGCACCGAGCGCTCAATCCGCGCGCGGCCGATCTCGACCAGCTTGTGATACTCGACCCCGGACGGACAGGTGGTCTCGCAGTTCAGACAGGTCAGGCAGCGATCCACATGTTGCTGCGTCGTGCGCGTCGCCGGCTCGCCTTCCAGCACGCGCTTGAGCTGATAGATCCGCCCGCGCGGGCCGTCCAGCTCGTCGCCGAGCAGCTGATAGGTCGGGCAGGTCGCGGTGCAGAAGCCACAGTGCACACAACTGCGCAGGATACGGTCGGCCTCCTGCCCATCGGAGGTCGCCAGCAGCTCAGGGATCAGCCGGGTCTGCATGCCCGGCTCAGCGATACAGCCGACCGGGATTGAAGAGGCCGCCTGGGTCGAAGGCCTGCTGCAGGCGCCGATGCAACCGCCGCACAACAGGACTCAGTGGCGCGAAGACCCCATCCGTCGGTGGCGGCATGCTCGCCCCCGATCGGAACAGCGTCGCATGCCCACCGGCGGCGGCAGCCCAGGCTCGAACCCCCGCGATCGATGTCCCGGAACCATGACCGGCCTCCGCCCCGGCAGCAGCCCCGCCCGCAGGTTCGGTGCGCAGCCAGCGCAAGGCACCGCCCCACTCGATCAGATCAACGCCGGGGATGGCATCGGCGGCGGTTGCCGGCGGCACCGACAACCGCCAGAGCGCGTGCTCAGCGGCGAAGCACGCCAACTGCTGCTCGCGCACCGCCGTCCAGAAGGCATCGGCGTCGGTGGCGGCCATCGCTGTGCCGCCGAGGATAGACTGCGTTTCGCTCAGCGCCTCCTCGCTACCCGCGACACGCACATACAACTGGCCATTCAGCCAAGCGCTACCGGCGATCGGCAGTGCCTGCCCGGCCCAGCGCTGCATCAGTGCCAGCGCGCTGGCTTGATCCTGCTCGCGCACCAGGGTGATGCGCCCCGGCGGCTGCGGCATCACCTTGAGCGAGACCTCCAACAACACGCCCAGCACGCCAAGCGCGCCGACCATCAAGCGCGACAGATCGTAGCCGGCCACGTTTTTCATCACCTGGCCGCCGAACTGCAGCACCTCGCCCTGGCCGTTGAGCATCCGCACGCCGAGCACCGCATCGCGCACACTGCCCGCATAGGGTCGGCATGGCCCAGACAGACCTGCCGCCACCATCCCGCCAATCGTGGCTCGCTCGCCAAAATGCGGCGGCTCGAACGGGAAGGCCTGCCCATGCTCGGCCAGCAGCGCCTCGACCTCGGCGAGCGGCGTGCCCGAGCGCACCGTGATCGCCAGCTCGGTCGGCTCATAGGCGATGACACCGCAATGACTTGTGCAGTCCAATTCGGCATCGGCGCGCACCGGATTGCCATAAAAGGCCTTGGTCTTGCCGCCATGAATCGCCAGCGTCGTGCCCGCTGAGCGCGCGGCATGGACCTGCTCGACGATCGCCTGCTCTGTCATCGTGTTCAAAATCGCGGCAGCTCGGGAAACTTAAGCTCCCCACGATGCACATGCATGGCGCCGAACTCCGCGCAGCGGTGCAGGGTCGGCACCGCCTTGCCCGGATTCAGCAACCCCTTCGGATCGAACGCCGCCTTCACCGCGTGCATCTGACTCAGCTCCGCGCTGTTGAACTGCACACACATCTGATTCAGCTTCTCGACACCGACGCCGTGCTCACCGGTCACGGTGCCGCCGACCTTGACGCACAGCTCGAGGATCTCGCCGCCAAGCGCTTCGGCCTTCTCCAGCTCCCCGGGGTGGTTCGCATCGTAAAGGATCAGCGGGTGCAGATTGCCATCGCCGGCATGGAACACATTCGCCACCGCCAGCCCAGAGGCCGCCGACAGCTCGGCGATGCGATTCAGCACCGGCCCCAGCTCGCGCCGTGGAATGGTGCCGTCCATGCAGTAATAGTCCGGCGAGATCCGCCCCACGGCTGGAAACGCTGCCTTGCGTCCCTTCCAGAAGCGCAAGCGCTCGGCATCATCGGCCGCCGTGCGCACCTGCGTTGCACCGGCGCCGAGCAGCAGTTCACGCACCCGCATCACATCGACCGACACCTCGGCGTTGAAGCCATCGAGTTCGCAGATCAAGATCGCCGCCGCGTCCACCGGATAGCCGGCATGCACGAAGGCCTCGGCGGCGCGAATCGCTGGGTTATCCATCATCTCCAGCCCCGCCGGGATGATGCCGGCCCCAATGATCTCGGCCACCGCTGCCCCGGCGCGCTCGACGCGATCGAACGAGGCCAGCAGCGCCTGCGCCCGCTCCGGCTTCGGCAACAGCTTCACCGTGACCTCGACGATAATGCCGAGCATCCCCTCCGAGCCAGTCATCAGCGCCAGCAGATCGAGTCCCGGCGAATCCAGCGCCTCCGCGCCGACCTCGAACAGCTCGCCCTCAACGCTCACCAGCGTCAGCTTGAGGATATTGTGCACCGTCAGCCCGTATTTCAGGCAGTGCACCCCGCCCGAGTTCTCGGCCACATTGCCGCCAATCGAGCAGGCGATCTGCGATGAGGGGTCTGGTGCGTAATAGAGTCCATGCGGCGCTGCGGCTTCGCTGATCGCCAGATTGCGCACCCCTGGCTGCACCCGCGCCATGCGGTTGGCCGGATCGATCTTGATGATCCGATTGAACTTCGCCAGCGACAGCAACACCCCATCGGCCACTGGCAGCGCACCACCGGACAGCCCCGTGCCGGCTCCGCGCGCCACGACCGGCACTTCCAGCCGATGGCACAGGCGCATGATCGCCTGCACCTGCGCCAGCGTCTGCGGCAGCGCCACCACCAGCGGTCGCTGCTGAAAGGCGCTCAACCCATCGCACTCATAAGGCGCCAGCTCCGCCTCGGTCGCGAGCACGCTTGCCGCTGGCAGCAACCGACGCAGCTCGGCGATGATCTCGGGCTTTGGATGCAGGGGGCGTTCGTCTGGGATTCTGGACATCAGGCGTTATCTGTCGGCTTCACGCGATCCTCATGACCGAATTGTTCTTGGTTTATGGGGCGCCCAATGCCAGATTTCCAGACGGCTGTTGACGAGCAACGGTCGATGCGGGATCGTCGCG
>PWTO01000123.1 GCA_003562815.1 Chromatiaceae bacterium
ATCTTGTTGAACATGAATGCGTGCCTCCTCTGAGGTTACGCGAGCGCAGGCTGCGGGGGATCATCGTGCACACCGCGCCACTGGCTCGCCGGGTCGGTACTCTTACAGCCTAACAGGAAGGACAGAGTGACAGGAAGGCGCCTTGCAGGTGGTTGCTTTTGGCCTCATCGTTTTTAGGTAAGCTTTACAATCGAGCGATTCCTCCCCGCCATCTCTTAGGAGCAAGTCTTTTGGACGCCGCGCTGACCGCCCGCTCATCCGAGCCCACCGATCGCCTCGATCGCTCAACCGCACAGACCAAGCATGCCGACAAGGCGATCGACATTGCCGATGTCCAGTCCAGCCGAGACCATCGTCAGATCGCGATCAACAAGGTGGGCATCAAGGATATCCGCCACCCGGTGCGGATCAAGGACCGCAGCGGTCGCGAGCAGCATACGGTCGCGACCTTCAACATGTACGTGTTCTTGCCGCAGCACTTCAAGGGCACGCACATGTCGCGCTTCGTCGCCATCCTCAATGGCCACGAGCGCGAGATCGGTGTCGGCACCTTCAAGGAGATGCTCACCGAGATGGCCGAGCGCCTCGAGTCCGAGGCCGGGCACATCGAAATGCGGTTCCCATTCTTCGTCAACAAGCGCGCGCCGGTCAGCGGGGTCGAGAGCCTGCTCGACTACGATGTCACGCTCATCGGCGAGGTGCGTGGCGGCGAGCCCGAACTCTCGATCAAGGTCGCGGTGCCGGTCACCAGCCTGTGCCCCTGCTCCAAGGAGATCTCGCGCTATGGCGCCCATAACCAGCGCTCGCACGTCACCGTCGAGGCCAAGACCTGCGGCTTCCTGTGGATCGAGGAGCTGATCGAGCTGGTCGAGGCCGAGGCCAGCGCCCAGCTCTATGGGCTTTTGAAGCGGCCCGATGAGAAATACGTCACCGAGCACGCCTACGAGAACCCAAAGTTCGTCGAGGATACGGTGCGCGATGTCGCCCGGCGCCTGAACGCCGAGGAGCGCATCACCGCCTATGTGGTCGAGGCCGAGAACTTCGAGTCGATCCACAATCACTCGGCCTATGCGATGGTCGCGCGCGACAAGGACGCTTAGGCAGCGGGCATGACGGACATGGGTGAGTCTCCTAGTCTGTCGAGCTGATCTCGAACGCCTCGACCGCCGAGGGATAGACGACCGAGATCGCAAATGGCTCGGCTGGGTCTTGCGTGACGCGGACCCACACGCCGCCCAGGAAGGGCGAGCCTGGCACCTCCAGACGCCAGAAACGCTCGGCGCCTTTCACCGCCGATCGGTTGCGCACCAGCGGTTGATTGAACTGGAAGCGGTGGGTATCGCCGTGGATCGCCAGCACCGGCCCTGGGTAGCTCGCTAAGAGCTGCTCGAGATCGGTCAGCAGCGGCGCGAAACCCGGCGACGGCGAGGCGCGCTCGAACAGCGGATTGGCATGGAACAACAGCACCATCGCCCGTGCCGGAGTTTGTTGCGCAACGCGAGTGGCTTCCCGCAGCAGCTTGCGGTTTGCCTCCGAGCGTTGGCGCCATTCGGCCATCGCGGCGGCGTTTCTTGGACGGCGATTGTTCTCGCTGCCCACCACATGCAGCAGCACGAGCATCACATCGTCCTGCAGCGTATAGGCATTCTCAGGGAACGCGGGATCGGGCACCACCAGATCAAGCGCGGCATTGTGGAGCACCTCGGGGTTGGCGAAGAAACGCGCTCGCAAGGCCTCCAGGCGCTCTAACGGATCGTGGGCGCCCGCCGAGCGACGGTGACAGTCGGTCCATTCGTTATCCCCGGGGGTGTAGAGCATCGGCACCGGCTGGGCTTGGAACCCCCTCGCGACGCGTTGATTGCGCGCCTCGGTACAAGGTTGACCGCCGCCTTTGATATCGCCGATATGCGCGATGAACCCTGGGCGCTGTTTGGCGGCTGCCTGTAACAGCCGCTCAAACGGCGCGAACTCCGCATGGCCATAGGGCGCATCGCCGACGACGAAGAAGCGCAAGCCCTCGGTCCTTGGCGCCGCCCAAACCGCCGCGCTGAGCCACAGGAGGCCGCCGATCAGGAGCACGCCGCCGGTCAAGGCCATGCCCGCCGCTCGCCCCCGAGTCCGGCTGAAAACGTGCTCAATAACGGCCATGCGATCGGGTGACATAGTTGCGCAGCTCACTGCTCTCTTGATTCGCCCGCATCAGGTTGCCGTGGGTGATTCGAAACAGCGCGCGCATCACCTTGAGCACCAGCATCGGATGCTCGGCGAGCAAGGCCTCGAAGTCATCTGGCTCCAGGGTCAGCACCACGCAATCAGTGGCGGCGCGCAGCCCAGCCCTGCGCGGCGGGCCATCGACGAAGGCGCGGGTTCCGGCACATTCGCCCGGAGACATCCGGTAGACGCTGGCTTCGACGCCCTCTTGCGGCTGCAGTACATCCAGCCGCCCCGTGATTAACGCAAACAGCGTTCGCCGGGAATCGCCCTCGATCACCAGCCACTCCTGCCCAGCCAAGCGCTCGCTGCCCATGGCTCGCGCCAAGGTCGCGACCTCGGCCGCATCGAGTTCGGCCGCGAGCACCGAGGCCCTGAGTCCATCGATCTTCTGTTGATCGGTCGCCTGTTCGTTCATTCCAGCATTTGCTCCTTAAGGAAGCGGTCTTCAAAGACGTGATATCTTGACTAAAATCAATGCACCACCCGTTCGCGCGTATCGACGGGCCCGGATTGACTTGCAATCTAGCAGAACCCGGTGACGGCTCAGTGTCAATGAACAATGCCAGTGCGGGCAACCCAACGCGCCAAGGCTTAAACTAGGCCACCGAGCCGCGCGCCCATCGACCAGAATGATCGACCCCGCCATGCCTGATCTCGACTTCCGCGAAGAAACCATCTACTTCCTGCTCACCGCCCGCTTCTACGACGGCGACCCGTCCAATAACGCCTTCTGCCGCGACCGCATCCGCTTCGACGACCAGGGCAACGCCATCGACCCGCACTGGCGCGGCGACTTCAAGGGGCTGATCCAAAAGCTCGACTACATCCGCGATCTCGGTTTCAGTGCGATCTGGATCACGCCGCCGGTCGAGAACCGCTCCGGGCTCGACTACCACGGCTATCATGCCTACGACTGGACGCGCATCGATCCCCGGCTGGAATCGCCTGACGCCACCTATCAGGATCTGATCGACGCGGCCCACGCCAAGGGCCTCAAGCTCATCCAAGACGTGGTCGTCAACCACTCTGGCCAATACGGCATCCGCGGTCAGGTCCACATCGACCATCTGCCGATCAAGTATTACGTGCCGCAGGGCGCGGAGCAGGGCCAGATCGATCACGGTCCCTACCAGGGCAACCTCGGCCCCTATGCCTGGCCTAACCGCGACGACATCGACAATCCGCTCGCGCCGGACTGGTACCGCGAGCGCCACGCCCGCGATCCCGAGGGCATCGAACCGCTGGTCGATCCCAAGACCGGCGAGACGGTGCCCAAGCCCGGCTATGATCCGGGGCGCTTCTTCGGCATCGACGCTCAGAGCCTCGATCCGAATTGGTACCACCAGGACGGCTTCATCTGCGGCGGCGACTGGGAGAGCACCCACCCGCTCCAGCATAAGCACATCGCCGGCGATTGCATCTCGCTCGCCACCGAGCGGCAAAACGTCAAGGACTACCTCATCGGCGCGATCAAGCGCTATCTCGACATGGGCGTCGATGCCTTGCGCATCGACACCGTCAAGCACATCGAGCGCGACACCCTGCTGGAGTACGTCAATGCCTGGAAGGCGCACAAGCCGGGGCTGTTCGTGTTCGGCGAGAACCTGGTCAAGGGCTACGGCTGGGGCGACCTCGGCGGCGGCGACAACGGCCCGAGCGAGATTCGACCCTGGTGGTACACCCGCCTCGGCTCCGACCCGCGCGATCCCAACAGCGGCGGCGATTCCGGCTTTCCGCAGCTCGACTTCGGTCTGTTCTCGACCTTTCGCGACACGGTCAGCAAGGGCACCTATGCCGGCACCGCGCAGGTGCTGTCGATGGACTGGATCTATGGCGATGTGACCCGCCTGGTCACCTTCCTGCAGAACCACGACGTCGGCCCCGATAACGACTTCAAATACCGCTTCAAGGGCGAGGACTGGATGGCGGCGGCGGCCTACAACCTGCTCTGGACCGCGCGCGGCATCCCCTGCCTCTACTTCGGCGAGGAGATCGCCTTCATGCGCGGTGCGCCGCAGGATGTCGAGGGCGAGAAGGACACGCTGGAGACCACCGGCCGCGCCTATTTTGGCGATCATCTCGAAGAGGCGCGCATCGGCGAGACCCAGGCCCATCCGCTCTATCGCCATCTCCAGCGGCTGAATCTGATCCGCCGCTCGATCCCGGCGCTGCAGAAGGCCCCGATGACCCAGGTGAACGAATGGGGCAGCGGCATGAGCTTCGTCCGCGATCTGTCCGACGCGGGGAGCTATGCGGTGATCGGCCTGGCCATCGGTAGCGATCAACAGGTCGAGATCGGCGGCATTCGCCCGGGCCTGTACCGCGATGCGGTCACCGGCGCCGAGCAGCACAGCGACGGCCACCTCAGCGTTCAGGTCAAGGCCAATTCCGCCGGCATCTGGGTGCTCGACGGTCCCGGCAAACTTGGCGATGACGGGCCCTTCTTGCGCTGAACCGATGCACGAACGCCATACAACCGCGCGCTCAGGCCCCAGCCGCGCTAATGCCTCAAGGCCGGATCATGCCGGTTCAGGCCCATGGCGGACTGATCCATCGACCCTGCGCCTGCTGCAATTCACCGATCTCCACCTCTATGCCGAGCCTGATCGTCTGCTGTTCGACCAATGCACGCGACGCACCTTCGCGCAGGTGCTGGCTCGAGCCCAGACGCAACACTGGCCACCTGACGCGATTCTCTTCACCGGCGATCTGGTCCATGACGAGCGGGTCGAGGGCTATCGTTACTTACGCCAGATCGTCGATGCGATCGAGTGCCCCTGTTTTTGCCTCCCCGGCAATCATGACCGCGCCGACCTCCTAGCCGCCGAGGTCGAGCCCGGCGCCGACCGGGACTGGCGCGTCGAACCGCTTGGCCCCTGGGATTTGCTGCTGCTGGATTCGACCATCGCTGGCTCAGATGGCGGTCGGCTTCGTCCCGAGACCCTCGAACAGCTCGAACGGTATCTGGCGGCGGCCAAACAGCGCCCGGCACTCATCAGCGTCCACCACCAACCGGTACCGGTTGGCAGTCGCTGGATCGACACCATGCAGATCGAGAACGGCGCCGACCTCATGGCCCTCGCCGAGCGCCATCCCCAGCTGCGCGTCATCCTGTACGGCCATGTGCATCAAGCCTTCGACCGCCAGCTCGGCAGCACCAGGCTCTTGGCCACGCCCTCCACCTGCGCGCAGTTCAAACCCGCAAGTGACGACTTCGCGTTGGACAGCCTGCGCCCAGGCTACCGCTGGCTCGAACTCGCGCCCGATGGCCACCTGCGCACGGGGATCGAGCGTCTGACGACAGAGACGCTCGGCGCGCCGGTGCGCCCTCAACGCGTCGAGAACCCACTCAGCGGTCGATAATCTTGCGTCTCGCAGGCCACGGCCGAAACCTCGGCGGCTGCCGGGCCACGGTGCAGCCAGGCCTTGAAACGCTCAAGCGCCTCGGCGTCGCCGCAGGCCAGAACCTCGACGCACCCATCGGGCAGGTTGCGCGCGTAGCCGGTGATGCCGAACCGCTGTGCCTCCTTGGCCGCCGAGACGCGGAAGGAGACGCCTTGCACTCGGCCACTGACAAAACAACGGATGCAGCGCGCACCGGCCCATTGGGTCGGCTGGTCGGGATCGGTCATTGGTGGTTTCCTGCTGGCATGAGCGCGGCCTGTCGCGCCTCGTCGCGTTTGGCACGCCTGTACTGGCTGAAGGTGGTGTCCTTGTAGGCCCCTTCAACCACGTACTGACCGAGCAGGATGAACTCCTCGCTATCGCGCGTGGCACCGGTGTAGCGCGCAATCAGATGACCGTCGAGATCGAAGAAGGCGAACACCGGCGTCGCGCGCACGCGAAACTGTTTGAGCGCGAAGTCCTTCTGGATGTCGGGGTGACCCTGGAAATCGACGATCTCGATATTGCCCTCGACATCGACCGGGAAGATCAAAAAGTGCTCGCGGAAATAATCCTGCACCTCGGGTTGATTGAGCACCGTCGCCTTCATGCGATGGCAGAACGGACATTCGTCCATCTCGAACATCAGCAGGATGCCGGTCTTACCCTGATCGCGGGCGGTGTCTAACTCTTCGCTGAAATCGCCAAACGTCTGGTTGAAGAAGTATCGGCCAGGATCGCGGCCGGGATCGGCGGCCAGCGCGCAGGTGCCGAGAACCATCAGCAGCAGCACGAGCAGACGCTGGGGCATCGACGGGATTAGGTGGCGTAAGCGCATCATCGCGGGCGTCCTCTTGAGTGATCGTAGGGGGGCATCGGGTCTTCTCTAGCGCGATCTCGGGCCGGTTACTGTCAGCTTTCAACCTTGAACGCGAAATTGGCACTCAGACTGCGCCAGATCGACCTCGACCAGCGCCAGCGGCACGCGCTGATCCAGCGCCAAGGGCTGCTTGGCACGCACGCGCGTCTCCAGCGCCAGCGCCGGGATCAGCACCGTGACCTTGCGCTCCTGTCGCTCGACCACGACACCCTCGCCTGTCCACTGTGGCCGCTGCGCCAGATGCACCAGCTTCCAGTGCAGGTTCGATTGCCGCTCGGCGCGGCGCACAATGAAACCACCATGGTCGGCCTCGCCGGCGCGCTGGCTGACCTGTTCGACACTCAGCGGCTCGCTGCCACGCAGATGCGCGCGCAGTTGCTGATGCACCAGCAGATCGGCGTACCGACGCAACGGACTGGTGGCGCGGGTGTAGGCGTCGAGCCCGAGACCGAAGTGGCGGCCCGGCTCGCCAACGCTGGTGCGACTGGGTTTGAACAGGCGCCGATAGGCCACCATGCCAGCCATGCTCGTCGGCTGCTCGATGCGCTCCGGGGTCGGTTGGGTCGCGAAGGGAATCGGCAGCGCGCGCGCCAGACAGTAGCGGGCTGCAGCCTCGCCGGCCATCAGCATCAGATCGGTGACCATGGCGCGCGCGCCGGTGCGCTCGACCGGGCGAATCAGCACCTCGCCCTCGTGTACGCGCACGCTGACCTCGGGGAGATCGATCTCAGCCGCGCCCTGAGCGAGGCGGCGATTGCGGTAACGCGCGGCGTGCTGTGCCAACTCGGCCAGCGGCGATTCATCGAGCCGGCGATCGGCCTCGGCATAGCTGAGTCGTTGCACCCGCACCAGGCTCGAGTGGATCTCGATCTCAGTGATCTCGCCCTCGACATCGAGCTGCAGTCCGATGGACAGCGCTGGCGAGTGCGCTTGAAGCCCAAGACCGAGCTGCTCGGTGATGGCCACCGGCAGCATGTGGATGGTGCCCTCGGGCAGATAGAGGTTGGCGCCGCGCGCGCGCGCCTCGCGGTCGAGTTCGGAATCCGGCTCCACCAGCGCGGCGACATCGGCGACATGGACCCAAATCCGATCGCCATCCAGGCTGATCGCGTCATCCGGGTCCTGATTGCCCTCGTCGTCGATCGCAAAGGCCGGCAGATGAGTCAGATCGAGCCGTGCTGGCTCGCCCGCGATCGCGGCTGCGTCAGCGAGACTCGGGATCGCCAGCGCCGGGTTGCTCGCCGGCGCCCCGACCCGAGTCGGATAGGGATTGTGCGTCGGCGACCAATAACCGACCGAAACCAGCAGCCGATAGGCGCTCACCGGCGTCTCATCAAAGCCCAGCGCCTTGAGCAGACGGCTGTGCTCGCTCTGCAGATTGGCGAGCCGCTCGACCTCTTGCAGCGACGCGTGATCCTCGGGCTCGATGCGCTTCTCGCGCAGACGCTCCAGCAGCGCTGCCCAAGCCCGATCGGCCTGGGCCTTGGCCTCGCGCTCGGCGCGGTCGCGTTCGATCGACTCGAGGGCGCGGGGCCGCAATGCCTCGGCGGTGCCCTCGAACCAGAGGCCTTCGCTGAGGCGCTCCCAAGCACCCCAGGCCGCGCCTGGGCTATGCTCGCCATAGAGCAGCTCGGCCAGTTCCTTGAGATCGGTCTCGGTGTCTTCGAGCAGCTCCCAGGCCTCTTGCGGATGCACCTCGGGCGGGCGAATCTCGTCCAAGCTCGCGACTGGCCCCGGATGCAGAGACAGCACATCCTTTGGCCGCACGCGCTTGGTCTGACCGCCCTCGATCTCGATCTCGATCTTCTCCGCTGCAGCCAGCACCCGCGCGGGTCGGCTCTTGTACACGACCAGGCTGCCGGTGCGCGGGATGGCTTGATGGGAGGACAAGGCGTTGTTATCTCCAGAGTTTGGTATCAGGCGCGATGATGAGGCCAGAGCAGGGTCGCGCTGGACAGCGCCGAACTCATCACTATATCAGTTGCGCTCAGCGCGCGACGCAATCCACTATGATCGACGCGACACAGCTCCACCTAACCCCGATACACCGAGCCGACCCGCGCCTTGCCGCCGGGCCGATCGACGCACGAGTACCCCAAGATGCATCAAGAGTGGCAAGCCTTTCTCGAGTCTCAAGGCGCACGGATCGGCGACGATGGCGCCGCGCACTTCGACAACGCACCGGCCGAGCCCAACTGCGCCGTGGTCGATCTCTCGCACCTCGGTCTGATCGCGGTCAGCGGCCCCGAGGCCAGCGACTTCCTCCAAGGCCAGCTCAGCAACGACCTGCGCGAACTCTCCGAGACCCACAGCCAGCTCAACAGCCATTGCAGCCCCAAGGGTCGGATGCTCGCCAACTTCCGTCTGTTGCGCTTCGAGGAGCGTCTGTTCCTGCTCTTGCCGCAGGTGCAGATGGAAACCCTGCTCAAGCGCCTGCGCCTGTTCCTGCTGCGCGCCAAGGCGACGATCGACGATGCCAGCGACGCCTTGGTCTGCGTCGGCATCGTCGGCGATGGCGCCGATGAATCGCTCACGCATGCCTTCGGCAGCCTGCCAAGCGAGCCGAACGCGATGGTGCGCGCCGGCGACACCGCGCTGATTCGGGTGGCCGATTCGACATCGCGCTATCTGCTCATCGGCCCGGTCGAATCCGCGCGCGCCGCCTGGGAAGCCGCGCGCGCCGCCGGCGCCGAGCCGGCCAATCCCGACCTCTGGGCCTTGCGCGATATCCGCGCGGGCCTGCCGACCGTCTGGCCCGAGACCAGCGACAGCTTCGTGCCACAGATGGCGAACATGCACCTGATCGACGGGGTCAGCTTCCACAAGGGCTGTTATACCGGTCAAGAGGTGGTGGCGCGGATGCAGTATCTCGGTAAACTCAAACGGCGTATGTACCTCGCGCAGAGCCGCTTGGACGCCAATGCCGAGCCGCCCGCTCCGGGAACCGTCTTGTCCTCGCCCGACAGCAGCTCGGAGCAAGGACCGGGGCTCGTGGTCGATGCCCGCCGTGGCGCATCCGGCGACTGCGAGATGCTGGTGGTCGCCGAGATCCAGGCCGCCGAGGAGGGCGAGCTGCGCCTTGGCGAGGACGGACCGGCGCTCAGGATCAGCCCGCCACCTTACGGTTTTCCAGACAATGTTTAATCACACCCCCGCACAACGCCAAACGCGGCGCTATGGCCCAATCGAATTCCTTATGCTCGAGAACACCCTCACACAGAACGTCGATCACGCCGAGGTCAGCAAATTCGAGGCCCTCGCCTCGCGCTGGTGGGACCCGGACAGTGAGTTCAAACCCCTGCATGAAATCAATCCGCTGCGGCTCAGCTACATCCAGAGCCGCGTGCCACTAGCCGGACGCGAGGTGCTCGATGTCGGCTGCGGCGGCGGCATCCTCTCCGAGTCCATGGCGCTCGCCGGCGCCAAGGTCACCGGCATCGATATGGGCGCGGAACCGCTCAAGGTCGCCGAGCTACATACCCTGGAGACCGGCGTCGAGGTCGATTACCGGCGGATGCCGGTCGAACGGCTCGCCGCCGAGCGCCCGGCCAGTTTCGACGTGGTCACCTGCATGGAGATGCTCGAGCATGTGCCAGACCCCGGCTCGGTGATCGACGCCTGCGCGCGCTTGGTGCGCCCCGGCGGCTTTGTCTTCTTCTCGACCCTGAACCGCAACCCGAAGAGCTATCTGTTCGCGATCGTTGGCGCCGAGTACGTGCTGAATTTGCTGCCGCGCGGCACCCACGATTTCGCGCGCTTCATCCGCCCGTCCGAACTCGATCGCTGGGTACGGGCCACGCCGCTGCGCGTCACCGATATCACCGGACTGAGCTACAACCCGATCACGCGCCAGTATCGGCTGTCGAAGGATATCGACGTCAACTATCTGGTGGCTTGCCAGAGGCCGCGCGGCACCGATGCCTGAGCCAACGCCGCCTAGTGCGGTGCTGTTCGACCTGGACGGCACCTTCGCCGACACCGCGCCGGATATGACCGCCGCGCTGAACCGGCTGCTGGCACGCCACGATCGCCCGCCCGTGCCGCTCGAGCAGGCGCGCGTGCATGTCTCCTCGGGCTCGCGCGGGATGCTCGCGGTCGGCTTCGGGCGGGTGCCCGGCGATCCCGACTACGAGGCGTTGCGCAGCGAGTATCTCGACCTCTATGCGGCCAACATCCACTGCGAGACCTGCCTGTTTCCGGGTATCGGCGAATTGGTCGAGGCGCTCGATGCCCAAGGCGTGTGTTGGGGCATCGTGACCAATAAGCCGGGCTGGCTGACCGATCCGCTGCTCGAGGCGATGGCGTTGCCGATCCAACCCGCTTGCGTGGTCAGCGGCGATACCGCGCCGCGCGCCAAACCGCATCCGGACCCGCTGTTCCATGCCTGCGGCATGATCGAGCGCGATCCGAGCGCCTGCTGGTACGTCGGTGACGATCATCGCGACATCATCGCCGGGCACGCGGCCGGCATGCGCACCCTCGCAGCGCTCTACGGTTATCTCGGCGTCGAGCGGCATCCGCGCGACTGGGGCGCGGACGGGCTGCTGGAGCATCCGCTCGAGGTGTTGCGCTTCCTGGCGCTCGATCGGCCTCGGCCTCGCACCCGCCCAGCCGCTGCGTCCGGCCCCGCTGATGTCGCCTGAGCGCTTGCGCTCAAGGACGCCAAGCAGCCCGAGCGCCACGGCTCACAGGGTACGATCATCGGCCAGCACGGCCAGCGCCGAATGGCGCTTCCCGAACCACGCCACCCCGCCCGGCTCGAGCGCCTACTACAGCGTGCGTCTCGCCGCCGCGTCGCGCCGCGATGCCCTGGCCGCCCTGTTCGCCTGGCGCGCCGAGCTGCGCGCACTCTTGGAACAGGTCTCCGATCTTGGCGTTGCGCGCATCAAGCTCGACTGGTGGCGCAGCGAACTCGAGCGCATCCTCGCTGGCGAGCCGCGCCATCCGCTCAGTGACGTCCTCGCGCCTGCGGTGGTCGCGCACCAACTGCCCGGGCAACCGTTCGTCGCGCTCATCGCCAGTGTCGAGTCGGCGCTGCAGAACCCGCACCATCCCGATCTCGCCAGCCAGCGCCGCACCGACGAGCAGGATCTCGGCGCGCTCTTTGAGCTGCTGACCCGCTGCGAGGGCGCCATCGACGAGCGCCAGTTCGCCCAAGCCCGCAGCGCCGGCGGTTGGTGCGCCCAGGTACGCCGCATCCGCGATGCCGGTCTGCTGCTGCGCCAAGGGCGCGAGATCCTGCCGAGCGATCAGCTCGCCACGGCTGGACTCAGCCAGGAAGCGCTCATAGGCGCCAATGGGCGCAACCAGCTGCCCGAACTGCTGCGCGCGTTCGCCGAGCAGCTCCACCTGCAGCCGCCAGCGCAGGAGTTCGCCAGCCGCATCCCGCCCGGCCTCACGCCGGCAGTGCGCATCCAACTGCGCCTGCATCAAGACCTGCTCGCCGTCCTCGCGCGCAGCGGCTTCGACGTGGCCGATCAGCGCATCGGCCTCACCCCGCTGCGCAAATTATGGCTCGCTTGGAGGACTTCGCGTTGAGGCCTGAGCGACGCTGACGGCTTGAAGAGCGGGGCATCCTCCTGGATAATAGTTCAAAGATCGTTGTAAGGTCGAATCATGGACAAAGACACCGCCACCACGATGTTCGAATCCCTCGCCTCGGGGGTGCGGCTGGAGATCGTCCGGCTGCTGGTCCAGCGCGGTCGTGCGGGGCTGGTCGCCGGCGCCATCGCCGAGACCCTGGCGCTGCCCCGCAGCAACCTTTCGTTCCACCTGAAGTCGCTGGCCACCGCTGGGCTCGTCACCGTCACGCAGGAGGGACGTTACCTGCGCTACCGCGCCGATCTCGAGGCCCTGCAAGGGCTCATCGGGTATCTCACCGAGGCCTGCTGCGCCGACGACACGACGACCTGCGACCTAGATAGCCGCCTGAACTGCGACCCCGTTGACGGGCTCGATGGCGCTTCTGCAGCAGCACAATGACCGCATGCTTTGACGAGGACTTTTCATCATGAGTCGCCAATGCGAGGTTGCAGGCAAGCAGGCCGCCGGCGCCGACATGGGCCTGTTCGAGCGCTACCTGAGCCTCTGGGTGGGGCTGTGCATCCTGGCCGGCATCGGCCTCGGGCATGTTGCCTCCGGGGCCTTCCAAACCATCGGCGAGCTTGAGGTGGCGCAGATCAACCTGCCGGTCGCGGTGCTGATCTGGTTGATGATCATCCCGATGCTGCTCAAGGTGGATCTGACCGCCCTCTCGGGCGTGACCCAGCATTGGCGCGGCTCGGCGGTGACGCTGGTGATCAACTGGGCGATCAAGCCGTTCTCGATGGCGCTGTTGGCCTGGCTGTTCGTCGGCGGGTGGTTCAGGCCTTATCTGCCGGCGGGGCAGATCGACAGCTACATCGCCGGCATGATCATCCTCGGCGCCGCGCCCTGCACGGCGATGGTGTTCGTCTGGAGCAATCTCTCGCGCGGCGAGCCGAACTTCACCCTCACGCAGGTCGCCTTGAACGACCTGATCATGGTCTTTGCGTTCGGACCCATCATCGCCCTGCTGCTGGGGCTAACGGACATCGTCGTGCCTTGGGAAACCCTGCTGCTGTCGGTGTTGCTCTACATCGTCGTGCCCTTGGTGATCGCGACCCTCTGGCGGGGTCTGCTCATGCGCGCGGACCCACAGGGTGGCGCGCTCGCGCGTGTGCTCGACCGACTGCACCCCATCTCGCTGCTCGCGCTGTTGGCGATGCTGGTCATGTTGTTTGGCTTTCAGGGCGAGCAAATCACTCAGCAGCCGTTGATCATCGGCCTGCTGGCGGTGCCCTTGCTGATCCAGTCGGCGCTGATCTTCGTCATCGCCTATCTTGTGAACCGCTGGGTGCGCTCGCCGCATTGCATCGCCGGCCCCTCGGCGATGATCGGCACCAGCAACTTCTTCGAGCTGGCGGTGGCCACCGCTATCGCGCTGTTCGGCTTTGAATCCGGGGCTGCGCTGGCGACCGTGGTCGGCGTGCTGATCGAGGTGCCGGTGATGTTGCTGCTGGTGCGCGTGGTGTTGCGCACACGCCGCTGGTATGAGCGCGGACGGGGGATTATTGCGTCGAGCACTGACTTGGTCCCCTTCAGCGGCGCGGAGGCCGCTGGGATGGTCAGCCCAGCACAGGCGTCCGATGGCTCGGCGCGCTGGGTGCCTGGCGAGGTGGTCGCGAACCGCATCGCCGAGCTGACCGCGCCCGTCGGCGGGCGGCTGCTTGCCTGTCGCGTGTACGAGGGCGATGCCGTCGATGCAGAACAGGAACTGCTTCGCATCGCGCCGATGGCTAGCGCGGCGAGGGCGGATGGCAGGTTGAGCGCGGAGCGCGGCGTGGATGCGCGGCCCGAGGCTGCTGATATGAGTGATGCCAGCGAGATCGCCGAGGCCACTGAGACCCTGGTGCTGCGCGCGCCCTGGGAAGCCCTGGTGCGACGTGTCCATACGCCCATCGAAGGGCGTCTCATCGAGCCCAGCGAACTGCTCATCGAGCTTATCGCGACCGATGGGATCGCGCTGCGGTTCGCCGTCGAGGAAGCCGATGCAATGGCGCTGCGGCCGGGTGATACTGTGCAGGTCCACTTCGGCACCGGCGGTGCATTGGGAGACGCCTCCGAGCACGCGTCCGACGCCGCTGGGATCGAGCTGCGGATCGAACGCGCCTGGCCCGAACTCGATTCGGACAGCCGCACCCGCCGCTTCGAGGCGCGGCTGCCCGCCGATCTGAACCCGGTCGTCGGTCTCTCGGCTCGGGTGCGCATTGCCGTTGCCTGATACAACACACACGATCAAGCTGAGCAATATGCCAATTCGCAACAAAATCATTATTCTGATCACGCTGGCAGTTTTGTTACCGTTGGCCGGTACCGGCACCTATCTGTATTTGTCACAAAGCGCCTACCTTCAGAACAATCTGGGCACAGTGCTAGCATCGATTGGCCGGGCCACGGCCCAAACGATGGATCGTTTTATCGTTCAACGCGGCCCGGAGCTTGAACTGGTCTCTGGCTCCAGCACGCTACGTCGTACTCCGGAAAGCGCGCGTTACGGAATGAGTCGTTATTTAGAGACATTTACCGATTTTGACGCCTTTGTATTCGTCGATCCATCGGGAGAGTTGATCGCACAACAGGGCACGGTTCTGCTCAGCAAAGGGGAGCAGCGCCTGGAAGATACCATCAAGCGCTGGTACGCAAGTGCGGTGAACGGTGACAGGCTGATTGATGTGATTGCTGAGCCGGGGCCGTTTGATCGCTACCTTGTCTACATCGCACCGGTGCGCCACGAGCATGTCGATTACGGCTGGCTTTTTGGGCAGGTCGATAGCGAGAGAATTGCCGCGACCTCGATTGCCGTTGAAGTCGGCAACACCGGGCGTGCGACATTGTTCAATGAAGACGGCTTGCTCATAGGACACGAAGACAAAAGCCGTTATGGTAATGATATGTCGGGATACAGCATCATGCAGGCTCCCCTGAATCATAATCAGGGACATCCGGGCGATACCTTTGTCAGCGCCGATGGTCGAGAAAAATGGGGAATGACCCTGCTATTTGAAGAGAGCCTCGAAAAGTATGGTTTGAGATGGGGATTGATCGTTGATCAAACCACTGCGGAGATGTACGCCCCTATTCATCAAATACGTAACAGCATTCTGGCATCAATCTTAATATCTTTGGTGATTTTTGTCCCGATTGGCGGTTTTCTTGCAGTGCGGCAGATTTCCAATCCGATTCAGCGGATGGTCTCACACCTTGAAATGATTGCAAGGAGTGATTTCACCACCAAAGTTACCCGGAAAGACCTTGATCGCAAGGACGAAATTGGTACGGCGGCACATGCGATCAGAACCTTGATTGAGAACATCGCCTCCGTGGTCAGTCGAATTTCTGGGAATACAAACATCCTTTCCACCTCAGCTGTGGATCTGTCGTCGGTCAGTCAACAGACCGTCCAAAACGTTCGCACCCTGTCTGAGCGCACCTCTTCGGTCGCCGCTGCTGCCGAGGAAACCAGCGCTAATACCGATTCTGTCGCTGACGGGATGGGACAAGCGACCCAGAGTCTGTCGTCGGTGGCCGGAGCCGCCGAGGAGATGAGCGTGACCGTTGGCGAAATTGCCGGCAATACCGAAAGAGCCCGGCGCATCAGTGACGAGGCCGTGCAGCAAGCGCAACGGGTGGCCGGCACCATGCAGTCCCTGGGCACCGCAGCTCAGGAGATCGACCGGGTTACCGAAACCATTACCGAGATTTCGTCGCAGACCAACCTGCTGGCGCTCAATGCTACCATCGAAGCGGCGCGGGCCGGTGCGGCCGGCAAGGGCTTTGCTGTCGTCGCCAACGAGATCAAGGAGCTGGCCTGCCAGGCCACCGCTGCCACCGAAGATATCAAACGGCGGATTTCCGGCATTCAGACGTCCACCGGCAGTGCCGTGACCGATATCGACCAGATTAATCAGGTGGTTCGTGAAGTCGGCGAGCTGGTCAGCAGCATCGCGGTTGCGACTGAAGAACAAGCAACCGTCACCCGCGCGCTGGCGGGCAATATTGCGCATGTATCCGACGGGGTTCAGGACGCCAACAGGCGAGTTATCCAGACCGCCGAAGTCTCTCGCGAAATGGCTCGGGATATCGCCGAAGTCAACACCGCAGCCACCGATATCCGTTCCGGTGCCGAGCAGGTTCAGGCCAGTGCCGCTGATCTGTCGAACCTGGCGGATCAGCTCAAAGCACTTTTGGAGCAGTTTCGGGTGGCCTAGCCAGGTGAGCGCTCCGGAATCCATCAAAAGCCAAAGGAGCACCTCTATGACATTCATCACCGATCGCCGGTTATGGCTGCTCATCGCCGGCGCCGGCGCGGCACTCGCGCTGGCAAGCATCCTATTGACCGAATGGCTGGCGCTCGCGCCCTGCCATCTGTGCATCTTCCAACGCCTGCTGTTCATGTTGATGGCGCCGCTGGCGCTGATTGCCGCCTTCACTAGCGGCTGGGCACAACGCATCAGCGGCACCCTCACCGCCCTGGCGGCAGCCGGGGGCGCGGCGACCGCCGGCTTCCAGACTTGGCTGCAGGCGCAGCCCGAGGGCAGCGTCTCCTGTCTTGGCCCGGAGATGGGACCGATCGAGCACTTCGTCGAAGGGCTCGGAGTGCTGCAACCGACCCTGTTCATGGCCACCGGTTTCTGCGAGGACGTGGCTCTGGCGATCCTCGGGCTGTCACTGGCGCAATGGGCGCTGCTTGCCTTCCTGCTGGCGCTAGGGCTGAGCTTGTGGTTGCTGAGCGGCACCCCGCGTGCACTCGGCACGCTGGCCAAGAACCCCCAGCCCGCCCGCTCCTTCGTCGCCTTTCTGGTGACCTGGTCGTTCCTGCTGCTGACCATCACCGGCATCGTGCTCTATATCGTCCCATCCGGACGAGTGGCGCATTGGACGCTGTGGACCCTCGGCGGACTCAGCAGGGGCGGCTGGGCCGATGTGCATATCCTGTTCGGCGCCGTGTTCATCGTCGCCGGCGCACTGCATCTGTATTACAACTGGAAGCCATTCAAGAAGTATCTGGCCACCCGCGTCAGCGGTCATCTGGCGCTGAAGCGGGAACTGGTGACTTCGCTCATCCTCACCGTCCTGCTCACGCTCGGGGCACTGTTCGCGTTGCCACCGGTGAGCTGGCTGTTCGATCTCAACGATGCCGCCAAGTCGCTGTGGGCACAGGATGCCGAACAACGCCCGCCCTATGCCCGCGCCGAGCGCACGCCACTGCCCGTCTTGGCGCAACGGCTGGGGCTCGATCTGGACGCGATGGTCACGGCCCTCGAACAGGCCGGCATCCGCATCGATGAGCCGAGGACCAACCTCGAGCAGTTGGCGCGCGCCCACGGCACCACGCCGGCGGCTCTGTTCGCGCTGATTCCGAAGCCCGAAACCCGAGGCCCGAGGTCCGAAGCCCGAGGCCCAAAGTCGTCTGAATAAGCCTGGGTGCCGATCGACAGCGCCTGAGCCTGATGAGGCTGTCTGTCGATGCACATCTCGACATCGAAACGATCGGCGGCAGGCGCTGCCCGCGCCGCCCGGCGGTTGAATGACAGCCTTGTCATCTTGTCGTCAGCGTTCTGTCGGGCGACATCGACAATCCTAAACGACCGTACTGTGATCGGGATGCCCATCGAGACAACGACATGCAGAGACATCTGGCCTCTTTCCCGATCCTGCTCGCGACCGTTCTGGCCGGCCTCGGTACGACCGCTCTCTCGGCCCACGAGGGCCATGATCACGGTCCGCCGTTACCGGCGCCGGTGACCGCGACCCTGGCGCCGCGGGTCAGCGCCGAGTCAGCCGAGCTGGAGCTGGTTGCCGTGCTCGAGGACGGGAGACTGACGGTCTATCTGGATGAGTTTGCGACCAACCGCCCGATCGAGGACGCCGTGCTGCAGGTCGAGAGCGGGGCCTGGCAGGGCAACGCGACCCACGAGGGCGATGGCGTCTACCAGCTCGACCCAGGCCCGCTGGCCGAGTCGGGTCGACATGACCTGATCTTCACCATCGAGTCGCCGACGACGGCCGATCTGCTGTTGGGAACCCTGGTGGTGCCGGACGATCCAGGTATCGATGCCCAGCCGACCGGCGGATCGCCTGCCTGGTTCGAATCCGTTCCCCTGCTGCAAGGGGCAGTCGTGCTGCTGGCTTTGTGCAGTCTGGCCCTGCTGCTGTGGCGCGACCAAAGGGACCGCCGCGTACCAGACCGGCAATCAGGTACGAAGACCCCAGCGAAGGGTCCATCCTCCTCGACCACAGCCGCGATGATGCCGCTGGCGCTCCTTGCAACGACGCTGCTGACGCTGGACGCCGTCGGACCCGCCCGCGCCCACGAGGGTCACGACCATGGCGCTCCGGATCCGGCCAGCGCTCCGACCCCTGCGGCGGCATCCGCTACCGGGCAAGCCGCCGCGCGCCTGCCGGACGGCACCCTGTTCGTGCCGAAACCGACCCAACGGCTACTCGCCATCCGCACCGCCCCCGCCGAGCCTGGCGACTGGCCAGACACCTTCACCCTGTCCGGCCATGTGATCCCGGACCCGAACGCCAGTGCCTTAGTGCAGGCCCCGCTACGGGGCCGCATCGAGCTGCCGGAGGAGGGTCTGCCGCTGCTCGGCGCGCCGATCCGCGAGGGCCAGGTATTGGCCTATCTGGTGCCGATCCTGGACGCGGTGGACCGCACCGATTTGCAAGCGGAGGTGGCTGAGCTGGACGGGCGCATCGAGAACCTGGCCCGCAACCTGGTCCGTCTGCGCCAGCTCGGCAATAATGCCCCGCGCCAGGAGCTTGAGGAGACCGCAACCGAGCATGCAAGCCTGAGCGCCCGTCGCCGCGCCATCGCCGAGAGCTTCGATGCGCGCCTGCCGCTGACCGCCGCCGTCGGCGGCGTGCTGGCCTTGCGCAACGCCTCGCCGGGCCAGATCGTGGCCGGCGGCGAGACCCTGTTCACGGTGGTGGACCCGCAGCGTCTGCTGGTCGAGGCCCTGCTCTACGATACCGATCATGCGACCCACTTCACTGCGGCCAGCGCCACGACCGCCGAGGGCCGCATCCTGCGTCTGACACCGCTCGGCAGCGGCTACGAGCTGCGCGGCCATGCGCTGCCGATTCAGTTCCGCATCGAGCCCGACCCGGCCGGCGAGACGCCCGACAGCCTGCGGCCACCTGACCAGCTCGTCGTGCGCCAACCCCTGACGGTAGTCGCCACCATGTTCCACGGCAGCACGGGCCTGCGCATCCCGAGCGCCGCCGTCCATCGCGGCCCGGACGGTGCCGCGCTGGTCTGGGTGCATGTCCAGCCGGAGCACTTCCGACCGCAGCGCGTGCAGGTCCGGGCGCTCGGTGCCGGGGACAGCGTGGTCACCGCCGGACTCGCGGCCGGGGACCGGGTAGTCTCCGACGGTGCCGCGCTGCTCGGTCAGGTGCGCTGAGGCTCGCCCATGTTCAGACAGATCATCGCAACCAGTCTGCGGCAACGGCTGCTGGTCCTGGCCGCCGCCCTGGTGCTGATCGGTTACGGCAGCTATCAGGCCCTCGGTCTGCCGATCGACGTCTTCCCGGCGCTGGACAAGCCGACGGTCACCCTGATGACCGAGGCCGAGGGCATGGCGCCGGAAGAGGTCGAGCAACTGGTGACCTTTCCGATCGAGGCTGCGGTCAAGGGCCTGCCCGGCGTGACCCGGGTGCGCTCGGTGTCGGGCATCGGGCTGTCGATCGTCACTGTCGAGTTCGACTGGGGCAGCGACCTCTACCGCAACCGCCAGCAGATCGCCGAACGGCTCACCACGGTCAGCGGTGAGCTACCGCCCGGCGTGACCCCACACATGGGCCCGGTAACCTCGATCATGGGCGAGATCATGCTGGTCGCGGTCTTCGCGCCGGAGGCCGAAGGCAACGACAGTGGAGCCGACGCGACGTCGCCGATGGCGGTGAGGGATTTCGCCGAGTGGGTGCTCCGCCCGCGCCTGCTCACGCTCCCGGGCGTGTCCCAGGTCATTCCGATCGGTGGCGAAGTGCGCCAGGCGCAGGTGGTCCCGGACGTGCGGATGCTCGGGGATCTGGAGATCGCGCTCGCCGAACTCGAGACGGCGGTGCAGGGCTTCGCGCGCAACACCAGCGGCGGCTTTCTCGAACGCCAGGCGCAGGAGTACCTGATCCGCAACATTGCCCGCACCACGCGGCTCGACGATCTGCGCAACCTCGTCGTCGCTCAGCGCGAGGGCGCGCCGGTGCTGCTG
>PWTO01000177.1 GCA_003562815.1 Chromatiaceae bacterium
TCGCAATGCGCGATGGCGCGCTCGCGCGCGCCCGGCACGCCGCCGTGATAATCGTGGCGGACGATGACCGGCACCGGCAAGCCGCGATTGATATTCAGCCCGGTAAAGATCTTGATGCCCACATCGAGGTCAGCCGCGCCTTCCTCGACCGTGCTCAGATAGGCGAAGTAGGTCAGGTTACGCAGCTGGATCTCCTCGAAGCCGATGCCGGCGCCGATGAAGCGCTCGGCATGGCCGATATCGGCGTAGCCACCGGCGTGATACTGACGCACGTAATCGATCTGCGAGAGATTGTTCTCGATCAGACCGGCGATCAGGCGCACCATGCCGTCGCTCAGGGCCTCGCCGGCCGCTTTTCCTGGCGCGTGTGCCCGCACCAGCTCGGCAATGCGCGCGCGCGCCTGCTCGGGGGACAGGTCACGGGTGATCTCGTAGACCTTGGCGGCATCGAGCCAATGCTCGAGATCGCAGTAGCCCTCGGCATCCGGCACATGCACACGGATCGCGTCCGTATCGGTGTCCAGCCCGACCAGCAGCAGGTCGACCGAGGCGCCGCAGCAGAAACTGTTCTCGATCGCCTGGCGAAACGCCTTGAGCCGCTCGAGCCCGGCGCTGGCGGCGGCGGCATCATCGGAGCCGTGCGCGGCGCAGCCCTGATGCGCGGGATCGACCGAGCTGCCGTGATACATCACCACCTTCAGGTAGCGTGTCGGTTCATCGGCGCTGTTCGGGCGCCCTTCGCGGAAGCGCGCCAGCTCCGTCTCGACCCATTTCTCGACCGTGTTCTCGATGTCGAACAAGGATCCGGCATAGGACTTACGCCGCACGCGCCCATAGGGCAGGCGCAGGACATAACTGATCGCATGCGCCAAACGACCATCGGCGCAGGGCGTCACATCCATCAGATGGAAGCCGCAGTCGAGCAGAAACCGTTCGAAGGCAGCGCCGTCGCGCCCGCCGAGCGGGTCGGCGGTGAAAAAGGTATCGCTGAGCCGGTGATAGGTCTCGAACACGCAGGCCGCGAACAGTCGCCGCATATCGAGCCCACTGATCCAGCTGTCCTCAAGGAGCTGGGCGGGCAGCTCGAAGCCGAGTTCGGCGCGCGCGATCGACTGCGCCCGGGCGACGAAATCCGGCTCGCAACGCTCGCTCGCAATGCGCTTGAGCACCGGCACCAGATCGTCGAAGGCATGCTTGACCGACGATTCATAGGCGTACAGTCGCGCATTGGCTTGGGCATCGGTCAGCGGATGCAGCCCCCGGCTGGAACCCGCGTCCCGCTTACCGGCCCCGAACCCCATCGATCTGGACTCCGACTGAGGTCCAGGCGCATCGCGCTCGGCCAAGCTTCGCTGGGCCTTGACGCTCGACGGCCCAAGCGGCGCTGGCCGAGGCGGACGCGTCGGCCGTGTCGGTCCACGCCCGAGGCTGTCCGGGCGCTCGGGCTTGTCGCGTTTGGCGACAGCGGCAGCACCCGATGCGACAGCGCCGGCGCCCGAAGCCAGCGCACCGCTCGGCTCCGCGCGGGCGGACGGCATCGCGGGCGACAGGCTGCGCGGGCTTCGGCCCAGGCTGCGCGAGCGCGGTGATGGTCGATGGCGGATGGGCATGGGTCTTATGGACGTGAGTTCGCTAAAGGCCTATAGGCGTACTTGGTCAGCCGCGCGCGCCCCCGGAGTAGGTGATCAGGGCACCGCGATCGGTGCTGCCGGCACTGCCGGTCACCCGACTGGTCGGCTGCGGCACCTCCTCGTTACGCTTGGCCTCGACCGGCGGCATGGCGCTCATCGCACCGGGCCGGGTCGGGTTGCGCCGCCGCGCCGAGCTGCCCTCGGTGCCGGTGACACGCTCGCCGCGATCCCAGTCATCGCCGGTGATCTTGCGGCCCGCCGACTGACCTTCGCCGGTGACGCGCGAGGGTGCCGCCGCCCCGGCAGTCGCCGCTGTACCGGCATCGGCTGGCGCCGCCCCAGGATTGGAGCCGCGACCCGCTCCAGGGTTGGGCTCGGACGTCAGCAGATTCGGGCGCGCACGGCGGCTATCGAAACGAAACTGCTCGGTGCCGGTGATCTTGCCAGTGCCCATCCCGAACGGACCGGTGATGTGTCGATTCGATTCGTAGCTGGTGCCGGTCACCTGGCTACGGCGTCTCTCCTCGAAGGCCACACGCGCTGGCGAGCTGACGCTAAACCCCTGGCCCGGAACCGACGCCGATGGTGGTGCCGAGGTCAATGTCGGAGCCGATGCCGGAGCGTCTGCGCCCAAGTCCAAAGGCCTCGGAAAGTCCGGCTGCCCAGGCTCGGCGGCATTGCTGGCCTCGGTCTCGCAGACGTTGGCGAACTGATCCGCCCCGAGATAGGGCGTTCCGGTCAAGGGCTCGCAGGCCCCTTTGGAGGCGCCGGTCATGGCGCCGCCGATGCCCGGCTGGATGCCGGTCATGCTCGGACCCGGCGTCGCCGCCATGATGCGCGTGCGGGCCTTGATCTCCTGCTGCTGATTGGGCGCGCAGTAATCGGAGGCCTGCTCCAGACCCGCGTAAGGGGTACCGGTCACCGCTTTACAGGTGCCCGGCTCGTCGCCGGTCACCTTGCCCGAGCGACCCGTCTGGGTGCCGGAGACGCGATGGCCCTTGTTGGTCATCGACATCCCGACCTTGGGCGGTTCGGGCTGTGGGCTGATCTGGCAGAACTCTTCATACTGGGCGCGGTCGGCATATTCATCGCCCGTCACCAGCCGGCAGGTGCCCGGCTCGCCGCCGGTCACGCTCGTCGAGCGCCCGACCCGGGTGCCGGTGACCGTGCCCCCCGAGAGGGTCACCGAGGTGCCCACCTTCGGCGGTACCGAGCGATCGGTAGGGATCTCCGAGGCAGCCGTGTACTGCGTCCCGGTCGGGACCACGTTGGCGCCGAGTTCATTGCCGGTCACCTTCGCGGAGCGATTGACCATAGTCCCGGACAGCCCCTGCCCGGCGAGAGTCTTGTCGATACCGGTCTCGCGCGGCTCGGGCCCTGGGCGCGTGTTGCAGTAGCTCTGATACTGATCGGGCGACAGGTATTGCGTCCCGGTCACGCTCGCGCAGGTGCCCGGTTCATCGCCGGTGACCCTGGGCGAGCGTCCAACCTCGTTACCGGTGACGAAGTTGCCATAGCCGGTGGCGCTCACGCCGAACTTTTTGAGCGCCGGCGCAGGGTCGGTCTGACAGAATTCACGGAAGATATCCGCGCCCATGTACTCGGTACCGGTGATGGTGCGACAGGTACTGGGCTCATCGCCGGTGGTCTTCTGGCTGCGGCCGACGCGGGTGCCTGTAACAAATTGGCCCAGGGTCGTCTCGCTGACGCCGACCTTCCACGGCTGATCGCTCGCGCCGGTGCGCGTCGGGCGCATGCGCCCGGTCGGCTGTGATTTGGGCTCCCCCGCTCCACCGTTGGCGTTGCGCTGGGCGCGAACTCGCTGCGCCAACTCACGGCCGCTGAGCTTGGGATTGGCCTGACGGGCGATGCCAGCGGCCGACTTCGGCACATTGGTCGCCCCCTTGCCGCGGCCGCTGAGCGCCAAACGACGTGCCTGCGCGACCGCGCGGCCGGCTGGCTTCACTGCCAACGTGGGGTTCGGCTTGCGGTTGCGACTGGTGGCTGTCGCTCCGTTGCCGTTCTTGGCACGGCTCGCTGCCGACGCCGAGAGTGACAGCGAGGGCGCATGGGCGTTCTCGGTGCGTCTCTGTTTCGCCTGCTGACACTGACCGCCGCATTGGCACTCGCCCTTGGTCTGCTCGGTACGCCTGGGTAGTGCCGAGCGCGTGCCGGACTGATCGGCCCGGGGGTCGCGCACCCGATCATTGCTGCGTTGGGCACGGCGCCCATCGCGCGCCAGCTTCGCGCGGCGTTGGCGCGCGAGTTCACGGCTTGCCTGCGCGGGATTCTGCGGCATAACGCGACGCCGTTGCGAACTGGCCGAGGATGCAAGATCGAGACTCGGTCTTGGATTGGAGGCGCGCGCCGGGGCTGCGGTGGCAGGTGCCAACGTCGGCTGCGGCCTAGACCGCTCGGGGGGCCGCTCGGGTGCGCGCTCGGTGCGCGGAGCCCGCTTGCGCTCGGGCGTCGTTTGCACCAAACCCTGCTTGCCCTTGGACGACAGGGCACGCCGGCGGGCCAGGGCCGCCTCGCGGCCGCTCGATCTCAGGTTCGCTTTGCTTGCCATGGGTAATTCCGTGGGGCTGTCGGGTTGGCTGTCCGTCGTCGCCGGGCGGGCGGGCAGCTCGGGATAGTGCATCGCTTGCCGGACCGCAGCACCCGCCAAGTGCTGAAAGACCGAGAAGGCGAAGGTCGACATCGTTGACGCCTGAGTTCCGGCGACGGGACGATCACGGACTCAGCGCCCGTCACCGAATCGCGCGGAGACAGCGTTCAGCCCGCGCGCTAGGCGCGGCCGTGGAAGACCACGAAGCACGAGCCCTGGCTCTGAGTGTAGCTGTCGTAACCGGTCAGGCGGACGTGATGCCCTGGATAGGAGCGGTGACAGGCCTCGAGTTCGGCGGCCACATTACCCAGCTCCTGCTCGCCGAAGAACGGCAGCTTCCACATGGTCCAGTAGTCGTCCATCGAGCCTGACGGATGGACATGCTCGATCGCCGGCGTCCAGCCCTGCGCGATGATGTAGGCGATCTGGTCGTAGATCTCCTGCTGCGAGAGCGGCGGCAGGAAGCCGAAGGTCTCGAGGGTCTGCTTGGTCTGGTAGTCGCCCATGGTGGCTTGCAAGGACATGGCGGATACTCCTAATAGATGCGGTTCAATCGTGAGTCGGGCGAGGCCGATGGAGACGGGCTAGGTTGGGCGCCAGGCGCACGGCGCGCCCGCGCTCCCAACAGGATCAGCCGATCAGGTATCGAGCTTATCGACGGTGTCGAACTCGAACTTGATCTCTTTCCAGGTCTCCATCGCGATGGCCAGCTCGGGGCTGTGCTGCGCGGCCTCGGTCATGATCTCGCGGGCTTCCTTCTCCAGCTCGCGACCCTCGTTGCGGGCCTTGACGCAGGCCTCGGCCGCGACACGGTTCGCGCACGCGCCGGCCGCGTTGCCCCAGGGGTGACCCTGGGTGCCGCCGCCGAACTGCAGCATGGAGTCGTCACCGAAGATGGTCACCAGTGCCGGCATGTGCCAGACGTGGATACCACCGGAGGCGACGGCGAAGACGCCAGGCAATGAGCCCCAATCCTGATCGAAGAAGACGCCGCGCGAGCGGTCTTCCGGCACGAAGGACTCACGCAACTGATCGACGAAGCCGAGCGTGGAAGCGCGATCGCCTTCGAGCTTACCGACGACGGTACCGGTGTGCAGGTGGTCGCCACCGGAGAGGCGCAGACACTTGGCCAGCACGCGGAAGTGGATACCGTGCTTCGGATGACGGTCGATCACCGCGTGCATGGCACGGTGGATGTGCAACAGCATGCCGTTCTCGCGGCACCAGTTGGCCAGACCGGTGTTGGCGGTGAAGCCACCGGTGAGGAAGTCGTGCATGATGATCGGCGAGCCGACCTCCTTGGCGAACTCGGCACGCTTGTACATCTCTTCCGGGGTCGCGGCGGTGACGTTCAAGTAGTGGCCTTTGCGCTCGCCGGTCTCCTGCTGTGCCTTCTGAATGGCCTCGCCGACGAACTCAAAGCGATCACGCCAGCGCATGAAGGGCTGCGAGTTGACGTTCTCGTCGTCCTTGGTCATGTCCAGACCGCCACGCAGGCACTCGTAGACCGCACGGCCGTAGTTCTTCGCCGACAGACCCAGCTTCGGCTTGATGGTGGCGCCGAGCATCGGACGGCCGTACTTGTTCAGCCGGTCACGCTCGAGCTGGATGCCCGCCGGCGGACCGCCGCAGGTCTTGATGTAGGCGATCGGGAAGCGCAGGTCTTCCAGACGCAGGTGACGCAGGGCCTTGAAGCCAAACACGTTACCGACCAGCGAGGTCAGCACGTTGACGATGGAGCCTTCCTCGAACAGGTCGATCGGGTAGGCGATGAAGGCGTAGAAGGACTCGTTGTCGCCGGGCACGTCCTCGATGCGGTAGGCGCGGCCCTTGTAGTACTCAAGGTCGGTCAGCAACTCGGACCAGACCGTCGACCAGGTACCGGTCGAGGACTCGGCGGCAACAGCGGCGGCAACCTCTTCGCGCGGGACGCCAGGCTGACCGGTGCACTTGAAGCAAGCCAGCAGGTCGGTGTCGAGAGGGACATAGTCGGGGGTCCAGTACATGTCCCGGTATTCTTTTACACCGGCGTCGTACTTTTTGCTCATGCTCAGCTCCTGTGGGTCTGTTCTGCGTCTGCTTCGCTCGATCCGGGTTGCCTAACTCAGGATCGTGATTCGGAAGGGTTTCGGCATCTGCCGCTGAAAACTCGATAACCATACGCCGCGCACAGTCTTCAGCTGAAATCGATTGTTTCGATCATTAGGATCAATTTCAGTCTATAACAAAGACAACCGTCGGCGCCGTTTTAGTGCGCTCGGCACCATAAACGAGCCGTCGCGGTGCAGCAATAGCCACTATCGGCATGCGCGCGTCACATTGACTCAGATCAACTAGAAGCGAACGCGCACGCGGTAGCGCAGACGGGTTTCGCTCTCGGCCGGCACCTCGAGGCGCCAGACGGCGGTGTTGGCGTTGCCCTGCTCATGCGCGGCGCTCTCCTCGAGGATGCTCCAGTCGCCGGGGATGCGTTCCTGGATGACCACCGTCTCTGGCTCCGGCTTGGCGTTCTTGACGCCAATCTCATAGGCGCTCTCGGACTGGTACTGCCAAGGCCCGCTGCCGGAGAGCTTCTTGAACGCGGTCTGCTTGCGCTCGGCGGTGACATCGAAGGCCTGGCCCAGCTTCAGGCGCAGGGTCGCGTGCTTGGGCGTGTGGTCGATGCGATCCTCGCCGATGAACTGCACCCTGCCCTGGCTGTCGCGCTGGTAGATGCGCAGGATGCCCGCAGGCAACGGCAGCCCGAGATGGGACGCGGCGTCGTTGGTGGCGGTGAGATAGACGTTCACCGGCAGCTCCTGAGTCAGTTCGCCATGCGGCTCCTGGAACACCCGTTGGTTCCCCTGGATCAGCAACTCCTTGCCGACGCTGACGCCCGGCGCGTCGAGCAGCGCCACCTGCTTGGTCTGGTTATCGGCGAGGGTGGTCGGCTGCGCGAGCGAATAGAGGTGGTACTCGAACAGACGCTCCTCGCGCATGTTGGGCGCCGGCGCGGCGGAGCGCAGCGCCATCGCCTCGTACTGCGGCGCCTGCCTCTCGTCCTCGACCTGGTTCACCTCGCCAGCCACCAACTGCAGCTGGGCGTTCCGATAGCCGGTGCCGCTGCGATTGGTCAGCGTCACCCAGCCGGTGAGATCGAGTCGCCGCCCGTCCGCCGACAGCTCGCCGACATAGTCCGCCTTCCAACCGAGCCCGCCGCTGAGATAGCTCAGCTCCAGCAACCGGCTGCCGGCCTCCGCGCTCTCCAAGGCCAGCACCAGGGTCGGGCGATCGCGCAAGCTCGCTGGGATATCGCGGTAGATAAGGCGTCCCGGCACCTGACCAGCCGGGAAGGTCTCGATCCGATCGCCGACGCGCAGCACCACGCCATCGCTGGCCGCGAGCACCGTCGCCGGCTCTTCGGTTCTCTCGCCGGTGGTGGGGTGCGTGCTCGCCAGTGCGACCTCGCGCCCGACGTATTTTTCGAGCAACGCTGCCGGCGTGAGGAGATCGAAGTCGAAGTTCTGCTCGATCACCTGCGGCGCGGCGCCCTCGGTGGCGCGCAGCAGCGCGGTTTCCGGGCGTATCCGCGCGCTGACATCGCGGAATGCCAACTCGCTGCGCCCAGCCGGCAGCTCGACCCGACGACTGTCGCGGATCAATGCCAGATCGTCGTTGTAGATGGTCACCGCCAGTTCGATCTGATCCTCCAGCGTGCTGCGCTGCTCTTGCGCCGCCGCTGTGCTCGCCCGCTCGGGCGTGGTGACGCGCGCATTGGAATCGGCCATGCTCGTCTCCGTCATCCCCATGTTCGTCAGCGCGAGCGCCGCAATCAGTTTCGACGCCGTCGCAACGGTGACTCTCATCGCTGTTGACTCCGTGATGGTAAACAATACGAGCAGCATGCAGGCTCGGGCCAGCTGGGGCAAGCAGACGAGCGCAAGGCCAACACGTCAACGTCCTGCCCGGAGGTCTATAATCGTTGCTTCCCAACGTCACCGTGATCGATGCCTAGCGAGATGTTGAAGCCGCGCTACCTGCTTACCAGCCTCCTGTTGTGCCTCTGCGCCAGCATCGCCGTCGGCGCGCCGGAAACTTGGGTTTTCGACCTCGAGCATCGGCGCGCCGATGAGATCATTGTGCGGCTGCGCGAACTCTATGGGCGTGAGCCCCGGCTCTCGGCCGATGGCCAGAGCCTCGTGGTCAGGGCGGAGGTCGAACAGCTCAGCGAGATCGCGACCCTGCTCCAGCAAATTGACCAGCCACCCCGCCAGGTGAGGCTCTCGCTCCGCCACAGCAGCGTGGCGAGCAGCAACAGCCGCGAAGGGTACTCCAGCCGGAGCTACAGCACCGGTCGGGACTCAACACGCCATATCACCGTCCAGGACCAGCAGTTTGCCCAAATCTCCTCTGGCCACATCACCCGCCTGCCGGTCGCTGCTCGCGGCGGCTGGAACCCTGCGGTCTTACTCAACGAGGTCAATATCAGCAGCGGTTTCCTGGTGCAACCGACGGTGCTCAGCGAAGACCAGGTCGAACTGCGCATCACCGCGATCCACAACGAGCCCCACCGGGGAGGCCGGAGTGACGAGACCGCAGAGGTGACGACCGTGCGTCGCGTCCAGCCCGGCGAATGGGTGGAGCTGGGCGCGGAGGATCAGAGACGGAGTGCGCGCGGGAACAATCGGATCTACGGTTCGCAGTTACACGGCGATCGCCGCTGGGAAGTGCACGTGGAGGTGCTTCCTTCGCCATGATGCGGCCGCGCACGGCTATTCAACGCCTGTGAAAGAACCGACTGTAGAAGGCACGGAGGCCTCTACCTGGGATGCGTGCAACGTGATCCGCGAGCGTTTCCGGTTCCGCGCCATCATCGGGACTCGCCACGGCCGTGGCACTCGCTGTCAGCGACTTGGAGACGGCTGGCGATGCCCGGCTCAGCAAGCCCAGCAGTGATTCCGCGAGCGGATCGCGGCGCAGCGCCAAGGCGCGATGCAGCGCCTGCCGAGCGAACTCGAACTCATCCCGCGTCAGATGCGCGATGCCGCAGCGCAGCCAGGCATCGGCGGCGCGCTCGGTCGCTCGCAGCAGGCCGAGTTCCATGCCGCAGCGGCGGCAGGTCTCGGCGCCATCGAGACGCGCACGGCAGTTGGGACAGCGGTCCATAACGGCTCTAGCAATCCTGACGGTGATCGTCGTCGCGCGCGGTGATTCTCACACGCAGCCTTTGTCGTCGCCTGCGGCTTAGGTCTCGAGGTAGTAGAGCAGATCCGCAAGCGCATCCGTCGAGCGCTTAAGGCCGGTCATATCCGAGGCGTCCAAGGTATCGCGAACCGCTTCGATCAGGTCGATCAGGTCTTCCTTGTCCTCAGCACTCGCGGTTTCGAGCAAGCGTTCGGCCTTGTCGAGCAGGGCCTTGGCCTGCACCTGCTCGCGGTGCTGCTCGGCGTCCGCGCCACCCTCGGCGTCATCGACACGCTCAGCATCGCCCTCGATGAGACTGGCCAAGCGCTGTTTCGCCGCACCGAGTTCCTGCGCCTCAAAACGCGCGGTGGCGTTATCGATCTCGATGTGCTTCTCCAGCCCGGTGCGTTTCTCGACCGCTGTGACCTTGAGGATGCCATCGAGGTCGAGATCGCAGCGCATCAGGATTTGATTTCCGGCCGGCACATCGCTCAGCCCCTCGACGCGGAACGAGCCGATCTCGGTGTTGTTGAGCGCATCGCGGTCCTCGCCCTGATAGATGCGCACATCGACCGCTTCCTGACCGTCGGCCATGGTAAAGAAGGCCTCGGTCTTGCTGGTCGGGATCGGCGTGTTCTTGCGGATTACCGGCACGAAGCAATTCGGATAGAGCATGCCGTTCATCTCGCCGAGGGCGCTGGTGCCGAAGGTATAGGGCGTCACATCCACCAGCACCGTGCTGGTCGACTGCCCCGCCATGACCCCGGCCTGGATCGCCGCCCCGGCCGCCACGCAGAGGTCTGGATCGATCTCGGCGCGCGGCTGCATACCGAGCATCTCTTCGAGCCGGCGCTGGATCGCCGGGGTGCGCGTGGCACCGCCGACGAGCACCACCTCGTCGATGTCGGTCACGGTCAACTCGGCGCCCTTCAGCGCGGTATGCACCGCTTCCAGGGTCTCGTCGAGATAGCCCTCGATCATCGCCTCGTAGTCGAGGCGACTGACCTCCAGGGACAGGTTGACCGGCGGGTCGCGATCCGGCAGCAGATATTCCTCGTCGATGCGCGCATAGGGGGCATCGCTGAGCGCGATCTTGGCCGCCTCGCAGGCGCGGGTGATGCGCGCCATTGCTGCGGCATTTTCGCGTGGATCACAGCTGTGCTGCTCCCGCAGATGCGCGACCACATGCTCGATGAGCTTGGCGTCGAAATCGTCACCACCCAGATGGTTGTTGCCGTGGCTGGCCAACACCTCGGTGATCTCGCCGCCAGCGCGCACCACCGAGCAGTCGAAGGTACCGCCGCCGAGGTCGTAGACCAGGATGGTGCGCGGCTCCACGGCGTTGACCTCGTAGGCCAAGGCGGCGGCGGTGGGCTCGTTGATGATGCGCACCACCTCAAGCCCGGCCAGCTCGCCGGCATTACGCGTCGCCTGGCGCTGGGCGTCGGAGAAATAGGCCGGCACCGTGATCACCGCCTTCTTGACCGCCTCGCCGAGCTGCGCCTCGGCGGCAGCCTTGAGCCGCTTCAGGATCAGCGCCGAGACCTCCTGCGGGCTGTAGGACTGATCGCCCATCGGCAACAGGACATCCTCGCCCATGCGCCGTTTCACCGAGCGGATGGTGCGCTCCGGATAGAGGGCATATTGATTGCGCGCGGCTTGGCCGACCAGCAGCGCGCCGTCATCGGCAAGGCCAACGATTGAGGGCAGGATGCGGGAGCCGTCGATCTCGAGCACCTCCGGGCGGCCGTCGCGCAGCACCGCGACCTCCGAATTGGTGGTGCCGAGATCGATACCGATGATGATGTCGCTCATGATGAATACTCGGAATACTCGGTCGATGTCTGGAGAACAGGTTCGGCAGGCCTGGGAGGCTCGGGCCGATTGACGACCACCTCGGCGGCGCGCAGCAGCTCGCCATCGAGCAGGAAGCCGGAGCGGCGCTCCGCAATCACCTGACCGACCGGGATCTTGGGGTCAAAGGCCAGCTCGGCGGCATGCATCCGATGCGGATCGAAGGGTTCGCCGAGCGCCGGTAGCGGGCGCACGCCACGGCGCGCCAAGGTCTCGTCGAGCCGGCGCAGATTCATCGCCAGGCCCTCGGCCATGGCCGCCGCAAAGCCGCGCGCCTGGCGCCGACCGAATAGCCCCTTGGGGCGATAGCCAGCGGCGCTGCCGTGCCCGGCATCGAGCCGGTCGCGCAGCTCCAACAGATCCAGCAGCAGTTCCTTGCGCTCACGAGTGCGCGCACCGCGCTCCTGCTCGCGTCGACGCTGCTGCTCCTGTTCAAGGCGCGTGTTGGCCGATTGCAGGGCCTCGAACAGCCCCCGAAACTCGTCGAGCGCGGTCTTGACCTGCCGCGATTCGAGCTTGACCTCATTCTTCAGCGCTGCGACTTCAGCGAGCAGACTGAACAGGTCTGGGGTACCTTTGGGGATGTCTGGGGGTGCATCCGGGGTCTCCGGAGCATCGGGAGCGCGGGGCTGTTCATCCTGGGCATCGCCGTGCGGACCCGCGTTGGCCCCGACAACCGCCGGCGGTTGATCCAGATAGGCGCGAAAGCGTTCCGCCAATGCATCCTTCGTCGCGCGATCCACTTAGTGTTCTCCCCGCAGCAGGGCCTTGATCAGCTCGGGTTCGGGCCGATTGGTGACCGGTTCGCTATCCGACGCGACGGCGCGGCCGTGCGCCTCGGCCCGGCGCAGCAGATCGAGCGGTTGCGGCGGCTCGGTCTCGAACAGCCGATAAGCGATCCGATCGCGCTGGGTGCGCACGCGCTCGTAGGCCTCGCGAACGGCCCGAAAAGCCGCCGGTTCGCGATCGGGTGGATTGCGCTTGATGGCGCTGCGATAGGCTGCTTCGACTGCAGCGTCGTCGGCATCGGGATCGATGCCGAGGGTCAGAAAGGGATCAGACATTAGAACAGGTCGACATTGAACGGATTCTTCTTGGATGTGCGCTTGCGCTGTCCCGAGGCGGGACGCGGCTGCGGCGCATCGTCAAGGCTCGCCGCAGCACCCGATACCATCTCCTCGAGGAGCGCGACCAGCACCTCTTCGCCCTCCTCGCGGGCAATCGCCAGAAAATCGTCGCGCAAGAATTTGGGCATGTTCGTCTCCTTAAGCGCCTGTTTCAATGGCTTTCGCCGCAGGGCGTCGAGCAAGCGGTCGAGTCCGAACGCACCGGTGAGGGCTGCGGCGACCTCGGCCGAGGGACCATCCTCCTCCTCGTCCAGATCGAAATCCGGATCGAAGCCGGGCCCCGGTAGGCCGCCGAAGGGGAGGAACTCCTGCACCAACTCCCGTAGCCGGTTGGCCACACGCATGTCGCCCGCCTCTTGCGCCCGCGTCAATGCCTCCTGCATCCGCTCCAGCTCCTTGGCACTCGGGTGGCCGCTCTTGGCATACTTGGCGGCGTAGAGGTGATACTCGAACACCGGTGTGCGCGCCCAACGCTTCAGCGCCGCCCGCGCGGCCTCCTGACGCGCGGCATTGAGCTGCATGCGGCCGAGCGTCTCGCAGGCCAGCTCCAGCTCCGGGCGCTCGAGCCGTTTCCAGGGGGCGCCCTTCAGCATGGCTTGCAACTGTTCGATCAGCCGGACCGTAAAGCGGTCGGTTTGCTCAAGAAAATGGCGTAACTGGGTGATGATCGCGAGCAGATCGTCACGCTCGCGCACCTTGCCCACGCGCAAGCCGAGCAGCTCGGCGGTCTGATCCTGGCGCAGCCCGAGCAGATCGATCGCCAGCATCAGCTCGACGCGCCCCAGCATGCCCTCGCCGCGTTGCTCGAGCTGCTCGAGCAGGCGGGCACGTCCCGCCTCGCGCTCGACATAGATCATCTGCAGCACGCCATCGATCCAGCGCAGGCGCTCACGCAGGCTCTCGAGCCCCGCCGCACGCCCGACCCACGCGCGCGCCTCGCCGATTTCCTTGAGCGCGAGATCCCCACGGCGGTTACGCACCTGTTTGGCGGCATGCTGAAGATGCGCCTTGACCAACTGCTGGCGCACGCTGTTGTTGATCGGATCGATGTCCAGCATCTGCCGCGCCAGACCCGCGGCCTTCTTGAAGGCGTTGCTGGCGAGCGCGGTTTGCATCGCGGCCTCCAGCACCGCCATGTCGCGCGGCCAGCGCGCTTGGGCAGCACTCAGGATGCGCCGGGCATCCTTGAGCCGATCGGCGCCCCGATACCAACGGATGAGGCGCAGATAGGTCTCGCAGTGCTCGGGGTCCCATTCCAGACTGCGCTCGAGCTGGCCTGCGGCAATCGTCTCGGGCGAGTCCGGGTCAAGGTCCGGCTGATCGGTCTCGAGCACCCGGAAGCGCGCATCGAAGCGGCGCAGCGCCAAGGCGATCGCCAGCGCGCGCTCCTGATCGACGCCGGTTTTCGACGCCTCCGCCAGCGTCATGGCGACTCGCTCCCAGGCTTCGGGCAGATCCCAGCCATAGGCGTTGTGATGCGTCTCGGCGTTCCAGGCCTCGACCAGCGCCCGCTCCTGCGGGCTCAAGGCGTTCCAGCCCTTCGGGCGACGGTCCCAGGGCTCGGGGATCGGCGGCAACAGCCGCAGCGAGACCTGTTGCACCCAATCCGCGCCGAGCAGATCGCGGTGGCGCTGCAGCAACCGTTGCAGGGCTTGATGATCGCCGCTCTTGGCCGCCGATGAATCCGTGCCGATAGCGGCCAAGGCCCGCGCCAGCTCGAGCTGTTGCGGCGACCAGCCGCGCAACCGCGCAGCCAGCTCGGCCTGGCGGGGGCCGGCGCGCTGGAGGGCGCCGATAAGGTCCGCATCGTCGAGCAACGCCATCTCGGCCGCGCGCCGCAGCGGCGCGAAGGCGGAATCGTCATCGAGCCGCTTGAGCATCTCGCGGGCCGCTTGCGGCTCGCGCTCGGCCCGAGCGAGTGCCTTCAGCAACAAGGCCCAGGTCCGATAGGGCGAGCGAAACGGGATTTGTGCGAGTGCCGCCTCGAGCGCCACCGCATCGTTGGCACAGTAGGCGTCGAGCGCGGCGCGCGCCGGTTCGGCATGGCGCCGGACTGGATCGTCGGCCGCGAGCTGCTTGAGCAGCGGTTCATCGCCGGCCAGCACCGCAGCCGCGAGCTGCTCGCCGATGCGCTCGCGCTCGGCGCGCGACAGCGCCTCGCCCCGCGACCAGTGCCGTAACGCCGGCGCGTGATCGCCGAGACGCAGACACAGCAGGCTGTGCTCCAGAGCCGGGGGCACCTCGGGTCCGAGGGCGGCGCGGTTCTCCCAAATCACCAGCGCCTCCTTGAGCATGCCCTTGTCGCTCAGCTCCCGCGCCCGCCCGGCGTAAGCCTCGGCGAGCGCCAGCCGCGGCGCGGCACCGCGTTTACTGGCCGCATCGTCCTTCAGCAGCGCCTTGAGCGCGGCGATCGCATCGCGATAACGCCCAGCCTCGAGCGCCTGCAGCGCCTCGGATTCACGCGCCTCCGGGCTCTGTGTGGCGGTCGCCTTGGCGGTCGATCGGTGTGCTTGTTTTTTTCGCTTCTTAGCCATGCGCTTAAGCCTAACGAATCATGTCGATCAGTGCGAACGCTGGCCTTGATCAGTCTCGCGAGCCATTCACCTGGCCTCGTCACCTGGTCGCTTCACCTGGTCGCGACACGCTCAGCCCGACGGCAACGGGTACTCGGCGAGCGGCCGCGGCCGGGCCAGATGATAGCCCTGGGCATAGTCGACGCCGATCTCGCGCAGGATCTCGACCACCCGCGCATTCTCGACGAACTCGGCGATGCTGCCGAGCCCCATCACGCCGGCGATGCCAACGATTGCCTCGACCATCGCCCGATGGATCGCGTTGCTGTCGAGGTCGCGAATGAAACTGCCATCGATCTTGACCAGATCGACATCGAGATCGCGCAGATAGCCGAACGACGACAGGCCGCTGCCGAAGTCATCGAGGGCGAAGCGGCAGCCGAGCTGCTTGACCTCGTTGATGAAGCGCTTGGCTTGATCGACATTGGCCATGGTCGAGGTCTCGGTGATCTCGAAACAGATCAGCCTGGGATCGATGCGGTGGCGCCGCAGACAGTCGCGGATGCGGGCCGTGTGTTTGTCGTTGCCGAGCGTTGCACCGGAGAGGTTGATGGCACAACGCTTGATTCCAGTACCCCCGTTCGCCTGGTAGGCCGACAGCCATTGCAGGCTGTGCTCGACCACCCAGTAGTCGACATCGGGCATCAGTCCATAACGCTCGGCGGCGGGGATGAAGGCACCCGGTGGCATCACCTCATCACCATCGCCGCCCATGCGCAGCAGGATCTCGATGTGGCTGTGGGTATCGTGCGGATGCGTCACCGGCGCGATCCCTTGATAGAAGAGCTGGAAGCCATCCTCATCGAGTGCGCGCTGGATGCGCGAGACCCAGGTCATCTGCCCCTGACGCAGACTGAGTTCGCGATCGCCCGGATCGTAGACATGCACGCGATTTCGCCCGCCATCCTTGGCCGCATAGCAGGCGGCATCGGCGCGGCTCAGGGCATCGGCCAGGTTGCCCAGGCTCCGCGACAGGGGCACCAGGCCAACGCTCGCGCCGATCGCGAACACCTTATCCTCCCAGGGAAAACGCAGCGCATGCACGCGCTCGCGCATGGCCTCGGCGATCTTCAGGCCACGCTCGAGCGGGCAGTTGGTCAGCAGCACGCCGAACTCGTCACCGCCCAAGCGCGCCAGGGTGTCGGCGCTGCGCAGCCTGCGTTGCAACAGATTGGCAACTTGGCGCAACAGGGCATCACCGGCGGCGTGCCCGCAGACATCGTTGACCAGCTTGAACTGGTCCAGATCGATGTAGCACAGCAGATGCTGGGCGGGGCCGTCCTCGAGCTGGTCGATCAATTCGGTGAGGCGGTGCTCGAACTCGCGACGATTGATCAGCCCCGTCAGCGCATCATGCTTGGCCTGGTAGGTGAGCTGGCGCTCCATCGCCCGCTCTTGGGTCTTGTCGTGAAAAACCACGACGAGCCCACGCACATGGCCCTCGGCGTTGCGAATCGGCGCCGCCGTGTGTTGCACCACATGGACATTGCCATCACGGCAGTAGAGCAGGCGTGACTTCGACTCGACCAGGGTCTCGCCGTCACCGAGCACGCGGCGCGCGATCCAGTCGGTCGGCATCTGGGTCGGCGAATCGACCACCGGAAACACCCGATACAAGGGCTGGCCACTGGCCGCCTCCAGCGGCCAGCCGGTCAGCTCGGCGGCGATCGCGTTCATGTACACCACCCGGCCACCGCGATCGGTCGTGATGACGCCATCGGCGATCGCCTCGAGCGTGGTCTGTGCAAGCTCCTTCTCCTCGAACAACTGCCCCTCGACCAAGCGGCGGTCACTGATGTCGCGTATCAGACAGGTATAGCTTCCAGGCGACTGGGAATCGGGGGTCGCGGCCAGCTCGACGAACACCGGCCGACCGGCCTCGCGACGCCGCAAGGCGATTTCGAGCTTCCCGGAGCTGGCCAATGTCGCCGGATCGCCCTGCCAGACCCTCTGCGAGCCATCCGTGCCGAGCCCCGGCCTGCCAGCGAGATCCAGAAAATCGACGAACGCGGTGCCGAGCGCGGCCTCGCCCGAGACCGCGAGGATCTTCTCGGCACCAGGATTGAGGCTGGTCAGAAGCCCGCTGTCGGTCAGCGTCACGATGCCGTCGCGCAGGTCGCGCACGATCGACTGACTGCGCGTCACGGCCTGTTGCAGAGCGTCCATCAGCCGATTGTGCTGGGCGGCGATCTGGCCGACCTCGGTGAAGGGCTCCACCGGCACGCGCAAGGACAGATCGGTCGAGCGCTCCTGGCGTTTGAGCATGGTCATCAGATCGACCAGTTCGGTCTTCGCGCCGTGCTCCGAGACATTCAGGCCGATGGCCTCATCGCGCGCGCTGACGCGCAGCCGATAGAAGCGGTTGATCAGGCGTAGCAACACGTAGGCAACAGGAAACGACCAGACCCCGGCGGCGGCGATACCGAGCGCCTGCACCGCCAGTTGCTCGCTCAGCGAAAGGCCGTTGCCGATCAGCGCGGGGGCGCCGAACAGGGCCACCGCCAGGGTGCCCCAGATGCCGGCGGCCAGATGCACCGGGATGGCGCCGATGGCATCGTCGATGCGCAGGCGCGCCAGGCCCACGATGGCCAACACCATGAACAGGCTTGCCCCGGCGCCGATGACCAGCGCCGCCCAGGTCGCGACAACATGACAACCTGCGGTGATCGCCACCAGGCCGGCGATGACCCCATTCAACGGCACGGCAACACGATCCAGCGCGGGAAAGGTGAGCCAGCGCGTCAGCAGGTAGGCCATGGCGCCGCCCGCCGAGGCCGACAGCAGCGTATTGACGACGATGCCCGGCACGCTCGCATCGAGCGCGAGGGTGCTGCCCCCATTGAATCCAATCCAGCCAACCAGAAAGAACAAAACGCCGAGCATGGCGAACGACAGATTGCTGCCCGGAATCAGTTGTCCCCCAGCGTGATCGAACCGCCCCGTGCGCGGGCCAATCACCAGCACGGCGGCGAGCGCGATCCAACCGCCAACGCCGTGGACCACGGTCGAGCCGGCAAAGTCGATAAACCCTAACTCGGCCAGCCAGCCACGCTCGCCACCCAGGGCACCGCCCCAGGCCCAGTGGCCGAAGAGTGGGTAGATCAGCGCCACCGCGATCAGCATGACGAGATGGTAGCCGCTGAAACGCATGCGTTCGGCAACCGCACCGGAGACGATCGTCGCTGCGGGGGCGCAGAACATGAGCTGGAAGAGGAAGAAGGTGGCGTCCCAAGGATCGCCAGTCGCAAGGTCGGGGAGGAAGCGATCAACGCCGATCCAACCGCGCTCGGAGGTGCCGAACATCAGGCCGTAGCCGACCAGGTACCAGACCAGTGTTGCGATGAGGAAATCGGAGGCGTTCTTCAGCGCGACATTGATCGCGTTCTTGCTGCGCGTCAGCCCCGACTCCAGGCACAGAAAGCCGCCTTGCATGAGCAGCACCAAGACGCTGCTCAATAGCACCCAGAGAATATCGATCCTCGTGATCGCGTCCATGTCCAAAAATATCTCTATAGCGAACGACGGAGGCTTTGCGCCCGGCGCGAGCATTGTACAATGAGCGGCCAGGCTGCATGGCATCAACGCAGCTTGCCTCGAGCCTCAGACTGGCTCCAACCCATCTCTTCGCGCGGTTGTTCCGTTGGATATCCTCCTCGGGTTTCAAGACCGCTGCGTTAAGATCTGCGCATTCATCCCGCCTTCATCCGATCTTTATGCTCGATCATCCGAATAGCAGTCGCATCCGCGAGATCCCCTACAACTACACCTCATTCTCCGACCGCGAGATCGTCATCCGCTTCCTCGGCGCGGAGAACTGGCAGCGCATCGAGCGCCTGCGCGGCTCGCGCCGCACCGGGCGCTCGGCGCGCATGCTGTTCGAGGTGCTCGGCGACATGTGGGTGGTCAGCCGCAACCCCTACCTGCAGGACGACCTGCTCGAAGACGCCAAGCGCCGCCGGCTGTTGCTGGAGTCGCTGCAGCACCGGCTCGAGCAGTTCGAGCTGCGCCTGAACGACAACCAAGAGGCGGCCGCACTGCTCGGCGCCGCGCGCGAGGCCATCGCCCACTTCGACGCCCAGCTCGATGCCGATCGCGCACTGCGCCAGCAGCTGCGCCAACGCCTCACCGGCATCACGCGCAACGACAACATCGACTTCGGCGGCCTCGCGCGCGTCGCCCACGCCACCGACGCCACCGACTGGCGCGTCGAGATGCCGTTCGTGGTCATCCTGCCGGACAGCGAGGACGAGGTGGCGCCCATCGTCGCCGCCTGCATCGACTGCGGTCTGTCGCTGATCCCGCGCGGCGGTGGCACCGGCTACACTGGCTCGGCGGTGCCGCTCTCGCCACGCGCGGCGGTGATCAACACCGAGAAGCTCGAGGCGCTCTCCGGCGTCGAGCGCATCGCCCTGCCCGGCGTCGCCGAGCCGGTACCGACGGTGCGCTGCGGTGCCGGCGTGGTCACGCGCCGGGTCGCCGATCTGGCCGATGCCCATGGGCTGGCCTTCGCCGTTGATCCGACCTCGCAGGACGCCTCCTGCATCGGCGGCAACGTCGCGATGAACGCCGGCGGCAAGAAGGCGGTGCTCTGGGGCACCGCAATCGACAATCTCGCCTCCTGGCGTATGGTCACGCCCGATGCCGATTGGCTCGAGGTCGAGCGTCTGGACCACAACCTCGGCAAGCTGCAGGACACCGAAGTCGCGCGCTTTCGCATCAGCCGCTTCGCGCCCGACGGCAGCACGCCCAAGGGCGAGCCCGAGCTGCTCGAGATCCCGACCGCCCTGATGCGCAAGCCGGGGCTCGGCAAGGATGTCACCGACAAGGCCCTCGGCGGCCTGCCCGGCGTGCAGAAGGAGGGCTGCGATGGGCTCATCACCTCGGCGCGCTTCATCCTGCACCGGATGCCCGAGCATGTGCGCACGCTCTGCCTGGAGTTCTTCGGCACCGATCTCAACCGCGCCGTGCCGGCGATCGTCGAGATCAAGGATTTCGTCGAGGCGCGCGACGATGTGCAGATCGCTGGCCTCGAGCACCTGGACGAGCGCTACGTGCGCGCGGTGCGCTACTCGACCAAGGCCGCGCGCCGCGAGCTGCCGAAGATGGTGCTGGTCGCCGACCTGGTCTCGGACGA
>PWTO01000055.1 GCA_003562815.1 Chromatiaceae bacterium
AAGCCAAGGGGGTTTACACCTTCTTCGAACACATGCGCTGGACCAAGTACATCGCCCTCGGCTATGTCGCCAGCATCCTGGTTCACTTCATCGTCAACTTTTGGACCTTCTCGATCCCCGTCAGCGGTTAAACCTCTCGCACAAAAGCCGGCCTCGTCGGATAAGGGGGCCGGCTTTCAGAACGCCCCGTTGTCTTTATGCTTCGCAACCACTTCGACTTCGACACCACTTCCCCTCTCTGGAGAGATCCTGCCGATGTAGACCTCAAGCGACCTGCCGAGTCCACCCGACTCGCGCTGACATTCCATGCGATGCCGCGTTGCTCCCTCCCGCCCGCCCCGCTGGGGAACGCGCTACGTCATCGATTGACCACCGCTGACCCTGAGGTCTGCGTCAGCCCTAGAACCATTCACGCATGAAATCACTCCGCAAGGATTGGCTGTCCAATATTCCCAAAGACCTGCTCGCCGGCCTGGTGGTCGCACTGGCGCTGATCCCAGAGGCCATCGCCTTCTCGATCATCGCCGGGGTCGATCCCAAAGTCGGGCTCTACGCCTCGTTCTGCATCGCCGTGGTCACCGCCTTCGTCGGCGGGCGATCGGGCATGATCTCGGGGGCGACCGCCGCCATGGCGGTGCTGATGGTCGGGTTGGTTCGCGAGCATGGGCTTCAATACCTGTTCGCCGCGACCATCCTCACCGGCCTGCTGCAGGTGCTGGCCGGCTGGCTCAAGCTCGGCAACCTGATGCGCTTCGTCTCGCGCTCGGTGATCACCGGCTTCGTCAACGCCCTGGCCATCCTGATCTTCATGGCACAGTTGCCAGAACTCACCGGTGCCAACCTGACCTGGGAGGTCTACGGCATGTTGGCCGCCGGGCTGGCGATCATCTATCTGCTGCCATTCGTCACCAAGCTGATCCCCTCGCCGTTGATCGCCATCGTCGTGCTCACCGGCGTGGCCCTCTATCTGGATCTCGACATCCGCACCGTCGGCGACATGGGCCAGATGCCCGATACCCTACCGGTCTTCTTGCTGCCGGACATTCCGCTGAACCTCGAAACCTTGCAAATCATCCTGCCGGTCTCGGCCACGCTGGCGGTGGTCGGCCTGCTCGAGTCGATGATGACGGCGACCATCGTCGATGATCTCACCGATTCCAAGAGCAACAAGAACCGCGAATGCGTCGGTCAGGGCAGCGCCAATGTGGTGACCGGCTTCTTCGGCGGCATGGCCGGCTGCGCGATGATCGGCCAGACCGTGATCAACATCAAATCCGGCGGTCGCGGGCGACTCTCGACCCTGGCCAGCGGCGTGTTTCTAATGCTGATGGTGGTGTTCGCCAACGAGTGGGTCGCACAGATCCCGATGGCGGCGCTGGTGGCGGTGATGATCATGGTGTCGATCGGTACCTTCAACTGGGCCTCGTTCAAGAATCTGCGCGCGCATCCGCTGGACGCCAACATCGTCATGATTACCACTGTGGCGGTCACTGTGCTCACCCATGACCTGGCCCAGGGCGTGCTGATCGGCGTGCTGCTATCGGGCTTTTTCTTCGCCCAGAAGGTCAGCCGTATCCTCTATGTCGGCTCGACTCCGACGCGCGAGGGCCGCGAGCGCGTCTACCAGGTGGTCGGACAGGTGTTCTTCTCCTCGGCCGATCGGTTCATTGCCTCGTTCGACTACAAGGAGGTGATCGAGAAGGTTTGCATCGACGTCTGCCGCGCGCACTTCTGGGACATCACCGCCGTCACCGCGCTCGACAAGGTGGTGCTGAAGTTCCGTCGCGAGGGCACCGAGGTCGAGGTCGTGGGCCTGAATCAGGCCAGCCGCACGCTGGTCGATCGCTTTGCCGTGCACGATAAGCCCGACGCCGTCGAAAGCCTGATGGGCCACTGAGAGCAAACAACAGGACAGAGGCCGATGCAACCCGAAGACCCCATGCAAGCGCAGGACAAGGTATTGGCCTGCGTCGATCAGTCGCACTTCGCCGACTTCGTCACCGATGCCGCCGCTTGGGCGGCGCGCCAGATGGACGCACCGCTGGAGCTGCTGCACATCCTCGATCGCGACAAGGAAGTCGCGCGGGGCTGGGACCACAGCGGCGCCATCGGCGTCAACGCCCAGCAGAATCTGCTCAGCGAACTGGCCGAGCGCGACGAATCGCGCAGCAAGGAGAACCGCGAGCGCGGCCGCGAGCTTCTCAACCGATTGCGCGAGCGCGCGCTCGGGCTCGGCATCGCCAGCCCGGACGTGCGCCAGCGCTATGGCGATCTCGAAGAGACGCTGGTCGGCGCCCAAGACCAGGTGCGCCTGTTCGTGCTCGGGCGCCGGGGTGAATCGGCCGAGACCACGCAGCGCGACCTCGGGCGCAACATCGAGCGCATGGTGCGTTCACTGAGCAAGCCGATCCTCGCCGTCACCGATCGGTTCTGTGAGCCACAAGGGGTGCTGATCGCCTTCGACGGCGGTGGCATGACCCGTCGCGGCGTCGAGATGGTGGCGCGCAGCCCGCTCTTTCGCGGCCTGCCGGTGCATGTGCTGATGAGCGGCAAGGTGCGCCGCGACGGCGAAAAACAGCTCGACTGGGCGCGCAGAACGCTCGAGGAGGTCGGCTTCGAGGTGACCGTTGCCCTGATCCCGGGCGATACCGAGCGGGTCATCGCTCAATACGTACACGAGCAGGCGATCGATATGCTGCTGATGGGCGCCTATGGCCATTCCCCGCTGCGCAGCCTGTTCTTGGGCAGCAAGACCTCCGATCTGCTGCGCTCGGCGAACGTGCCGACGCTGTTGCTGCGTTGACGCATGCGCGCTGCACGCGCCTCAAAAGTAAACCTGATTGCGACCGTTCTTTTTCGCTTTGTACAAGGCGGCATCGCCGCGACCGATCAGCGATATCCGATCATCGCCGTCGTTGTAACTGGCCACGCCAAGGCTTGCGGTCTTGAAACCGACCGCAGGAAGCGCGCTGGTGGCAATCGCCGCGCGCAGTTTTTCCGCCAGACAGGCGGCCTGCGCGAGGTCGGTGTTCGGCGCCACGATCAAGAATTCTTCCCCACCCCAGCGCCCAACCACATCCACCGCGCGCGTATTCCTCATCAGCACCTTGGCCAGACACACCAGCACCTCATCCCCGACCTGATGGCCATGCTGATCGTTGACCAACTTGAAGTGATCCATATCCACCATGATCACTGAAAACGGCGTCGCATAACGCCTGGATCGCATCAGGTTCTCTTCCAGCACCTGGTCCAGGCGACTGCGATTGACCAACGCTGTCAAATGATCGGTCACCGAGAGCTTGGTCGCCTCGAAGAAGCCCAAGGCCGCCTCGGCGATCGCCAGATCGTCGGCCTCGAAGCACAACGGGAGCCCCAGCGCTTGTTCGCGCCGTTGGCCAAGCAACAGCACCATGCCGGTGCGCGGAGACGCGGTCCAGAGCCAGTGCCGCAAGCCTTGCGCCCGCAGCGCCGCGCACACCTCGGGCGCCACCTGCTCGGTGACCATGTTGAGCGGCTGTTCCGAGAGCGGCACCGCAAGGCGCAGTTGAAAGGCCATCTCCAGGCCCAACGCATGCGCGACGACTAGGGTCTTGGGGCTGGTTTGCGTGAGCACGGCGGCACAGTCGATTTGCAGGGATTCGACCAGCAGTGCCACCAGATGCTCGCCGATGCGAACATCGATGCGCTGATCGGCCGGGTCGCGGCCGGCGAGCAGGTACAGGCGCTGAATGATGCGCGCGATGGCCCGCTGACGATAGGCATCGCGGCGCGCCGCTCGCAGTTCGTGGCGCGCTTGGAGCAGACGCGCCCCGAGTTCGTCGTACTGCTGGCGGTAGAAGTCGAGCGCCTGCTGGTCGGTGTGCACATCGTCCATAGAAGCGGTCTCAGCCTGCGTCCCTGGCTCGGGTGAAGAGGGCGATCACGCCCGTCCAATCCAGGGGTCGGGGACGCCCCTGTACCGGGGCGATTTCGACACCGGAGAAAAAGCCGAGGAGCGGACAACGCTCGCCGATGCCGGTGCGCACGGGCGCGGATTCGTCTTCATCGCTGCCGCTGAAGGCCATCGAGCGGCCCACGCAATCGATGTAGAGCCCGAACAAGGGCTTGGTCTCGCCCAGCTCGGCGAGCAAGGAGTCGGTCTGCGCGCGCACCGAGTCGATCATACTTTGCGGCTCGATGTCCATCAGCTGCACGCGGCTGCCAACCGCGAAGTCGGCCTCGTAGAGGACCAGTGCCCCAGACTCGGCATCGGCGGCCACCACCAGACGGTTGTTGTAGTGCGCATCGGCAAAGGGAGCGAAGGGGTCGCCTTGTTTTTCGCCCAGCGCCAACGCAAGCACGGGGGGCGTTAGGTGCGCCAGCTCGACCTCGGGGATCGCCAAGCGCTCGGCCACCACCGACAGGGCCGATCGGCCATCGAGTTCGAGGATGCGCTCCCCGTCGATGCGGGTGATGGTCAGGAAATCGCTGGCTGGATAACAGCCGTGCGTGATGCGCAGATGGCTGCGCAGCGCCCTTGGCATCGACACCGCAACGGCAGTGTGTTGCCTCACCGCGCGGCCATCGAAGACGACGCTGGTCTCCATCGTCAGCTCCCCCAAGGTTCCAGCGCCGATCAGTTGCGCCGCGAGTCCATCGAGTCCGTCGTAGACGCCGTCGACGAGGTGGCTGCCAATATGCAGTTGCAGCGGCGCGGCCGTATGCACCGAATCGTAGAGCAGCAGAATCGTTGCGGCGTCGGGGTCGGCGGCGCGCAGCGCAGCGCCGAGGCGTTGACCGGCGGCGCGGGTGTCGCAGGAGTCGGTCTGGGTCTCGCTAACGATGGCACCGGGCCGCAGGGGCTCGGCGAACAGCAGCAGCCCGCATTCAAAGCCGGTCAGGGTGGCCCCCTGAACGGTGATCAGCCCGGCGCTACTGCCGCCGACGATCGGGATCTCGCCCACCACGCTGCGCAGGCCCGCGAGCAGCGCGGTCGGGTCGAGGCGACCGCCGCCGAACGCGAGCGCCCAGCTCGGCGGTGCGCCAAGGCGCCTGCGGGCTTGGTGCGCGGCGTTCTGGGCCGCAGTGAAGGCGTCATTATGGCGTGCCTCGCCCAGGGCCGGGTTCGTGACATTCCCAGACATCCAGTACCCCCACCGATGATCGATCACCTAAAGTTTAAGGGCTTGTGGCGTGGGTTGGCTACTCGCCATCCCACAACATGGGCGGCTCTTGATTGCCGGCAATGTCGACAAGTTCAAACTCAGGCTTCTCCGGCTGTGCTAGCGTCTCCATTAAGAGGCCCATAAGACAGTCGGCAACGCGCTCGTGGCCCTGACTTGACCCGTCCGTGGAACGCGATATAGGCAGGAGGCTGCCATGATGACGTCTCGTTTTGCATGCGATCAAACGTCCGCCCCCCTTCTTCGGAGCAACGCCGAGGGCGGCATCTTCTGCGACCATGAACAACGCGCGTCGGAGGCGGATGATCGAAGCGAGCTACAACGTCTGCGCGAGCTGCTCGATGTCACCGAATCGATCGCGCACCTCGGGCATTGGCGCCTGCACATGGCCACGGGCCGCATGCAATGGTCGGCCCAGCTCTTCGCGATCGTTGGCCGTGACCCGGACCTCGGCGAACCGAGTATCGATGAACACGCACGTTATTTTGCCCGCGAGGACTGGACGAGACTGCGCGAGGCGGTGCGCATCTGCGGCAAATACCGCACCCCTTTCGCCCTCATGCTCAACCTCCACCGCGAAGACGGTCGAAGCAGCGTGGTCCAGAGTTCATCGTGCTGATGCCGGAGACCGACTCGGCGCAGGCGTGCACCTCGATGGAGCGGCTTCGCGGCGCGCTCGCCGACAGCGTGCTGAATGCCGAGGCGCAGCCGATTCGGGTCACGC
>PWTO01000207.1 GCA_003562815.1 Chromatiaceae bacterium
GCCATCCATCTCGGCAGTCTGATCGCCGTGGTGCTGTATTTTCGCCAAGCCCTGTGGCGCATCGCCAGGGACTGGCTGCGCGCGTTGATCAGCCGCCGACAAACGGCGGATTCGCGCCTCGGCTGGGCGGTTTTGTTCGGCACCATCCCGGTGGGGCTGGCCGGATTGCTGATGAAAGATCTGGTGGAGACGACCTTGCGCACGCCGGCGATCGGCGCGCTGGCGATGGGGGCCGCCTTGATCGGCTTCGGCCTCTTGCTCGGCTGGGCCGATTGGCGCCAGCACGGTCAACGCAGCGAGTACGAGCTGCGCTGGATCGATGTCTGGGCGATCGGCTGCGCGCAGGCCCTGGCGCTGATTCCTGGCACCTCGCGCTCAGGCGTCACGATCACCGCCGCGCTCTTCCTGGGCTTGAGCCGCGAGGCCGCAGCGCGGTTTTCGTTTCTGTTGTCGATCCCGGTCATCGTCCTGGCCGGTGGCCTACAGACCCTGCATCTGATCCGCAGCGCCGAGTCCGTGGCCTGGGGCGCGATGGGGCTGGGCGTGGTGCTCTCGGCCCTCAGCGCCTATCTCTGCATCCATTATTTCCTGCTGTTTATCAAGCGCATCGGCATGCAGCCGTTCGTGCTCTATCGGGTGCTGCTCGGGGCGCTCTTGCTGTGGCTGTTCTGGCCGCCCATCAATGCCTGAGGCCTGGTCTCGATGCCAGGGGTCGATCACCGAACAATGGTGCCTCAGACCGCTGCGCTGAGGGCCTCGAACAGCGCATAGCAAAAGCGCGTGTCCTCGCTCGCCTTGAGCAGCGAGAAGGCCCGATTCTGGCGACCAAGGACGTCTTCTTGCTCGCTGCTCGGTGCATCCATGTCCCAGTAGCCCATGTCCCAATCGCTGAACAACCGGTAGCGGGCGTGGCCACTGACGACCACTAAGGGCTCGCGGTGGCGCGGATCGCTGACAATGCGCGCCATCAGGGCCTCGACAATCTCCTGGCGCCCCTCGAGAAGCTGCAAGAAATACCCATTCTGATAGATCAGAAAGCCGGTGATGCCCTGTTCGCGATTGCGCGCACGCGCGTGTGCAACGATGTCCTCGATCTGAGGTGTGTCGCGGCCCGTGCTGGCTTGGCTGAGATAGACCACCTGGTAGATCTTCGGCGCATCGGAGAGCGACTGCTGGCGATTGTGCGCCAGCGTGGCGAAGAAATCGGGCTCGGGCATCGGCCGGTGCAGATAAAAGCCCTGGATCGCCTCGCATTGCAACGCCTGCAGCTCAAAGAGCTGGATCTCGTTCTCGACGCCCTCGGCGATCAGGTGCTTGCCGAGCGCCTTGCCCATCTTGATCATGGCGCTGACGATCAAACGCGCGTCGGTGCGTTTGTCGATGCCATCGATAAATTCGCGATCAATTTTGATGCTCGCCACCGGCAAGCGCAGCAATTGCAGCAGCGAGGAATAACCGGTGCCGAAATCGTCGACGGCGACCCGCATGCCGAGTGCGGCGAGCTGGTGCAGGATGCGCAGATTCTTCTCGACATCGGCGAACAGCGATGTCTCGGTCAGCTCCAGCAGTAGGCCGCCTGGATCGGCGCCGGTGCGCTTGAGGATCTCGGTGAAGTCCTCGACGATGCGCTCGTCGTTGAGCTGCACGGCGGACAGATTCACCGACAGATAGGGCGGGTGCTCGGCGCTAGCGCGCGCGAGCCGTTGCTGGGTCTCGCACACCTGCTCGAACACCCAGCGCCCGATCGCAACGATCGAGCCGGATTGTTCGGCGATCGGCACGAACAGCGCCGGCGACACCGGCCCGTCCTCGGGCTGCCAGCGCAGCAGCGCCTCGGCGCCTTGGATGCGTAGGGTGCCGGCGGCGACGATGGGCTGGTAGACCAGGCTCAGCTCATCGCGTGCGATGGCATGGCGCAAGCCGTTGACCAGCTGCAAGCGGGCGCGGGTCTGCGCGTTGAGTTCCTCGGAGAACAGGCGCCAACCATCGCGCCCCTGCTCCTTGCTTGCATTCATCGCCAGATCGGCATTGCGCAGCAAAGCGTCAGCCGTGACCTCGCGGCCGCGTCCCAGCGCGATGCCGATGCTGGCGGTACAGATGAGTTCCTGACCGGCCAGGCGCAGCGGCAGACGCAGCACCTGATTGATGCGTTCGGCCAGATGACTGGCCGCCTCGCGGTCCTCGTTGTACTCGCACAGCACGACGAATTCATCGGCGCCGAGGCGCCCGACCATGTCGCCGGCGCGTACCCGCTCAAGCAGCAGCTTGGCCACGCGGATCAGCGCCTGATCGCCGATGTCATGGCCATAGTTGTCGTTGATCAGCTTGAACTGATCGAGGTCGATCGACAGCACCGCCACCCAGCGCTGGCTGTGCTCGCTGCGTTGCAGCGCATGCTCGAGTCGCTCGCGAATCAGGGCGCGGTTGGGCAGTTGAGTGAGCGTGTCGTGGGTTGCTTGCCAGTGCAACTGCTGTTCGGCGTCCTTCTTGGCGCTGATGTCGCGCAGGGTGGCGACCAGCACCGAGCGACCATCGTCGATGAACTTGCTGATCGAGGCCTCGGCCGGGAACAGGGTGCCGTCCTTGCGATAACCGGCGATTTCGCCACGATGTCCCATGGGCATCTGCTGCACCGGGCTTTGCTCGAAACGGTGCAGAAGCGCGCGGTGGCGCTGGCGCTGATGCGGGGGCAGCAGCCAATGCACACTCAGGCCGGTGAATTCCTCTAACGGATAGCCGAACAGCCGCGCCGCACCGAGATTGGCCTGCAGGATCTGGCCCTCGGCATCGGTGGCGATCACGGCGACATCGGCGAGATCGAGAATCTGGCCGAAGATGTCGGAGATACTGCTGTAGCTGCCCGGTTGCGGTAACTCGCGCAGGCGCGTGCCGGAGGAGGCCTGCGTGGCCATCGCCGCAGACACCTGCGAGGCGTCGGGCGGACGATAGCGCTCGGGAATGCGTGGCGCGATGCGGCCGAAAGATTCGATCAGCGCGAAGGTACCATCACGGCGACAGCAGGCGAGATAACTGTTGACCTCGGCATGATGGCTGGCCGGGTCCATGCGCACCTCACCCTGGCAGGAATCGACGCGCACCTGCTCCAAGGCCGTGACCACGGCCTCGGGTGCGGTGGCGCCGGCGGCGGCGACGGCTTGGGCGTAGGCATGCACGCAGCAATAGGCGGCCTCGCCGAAATTGGTCAGCACGCCGCGTCCTCGCGGCCACAGATCATCGACCTCGGGATGCGCGCGCAAGCGCTGCAAATAAGCGCGCGCGCGTTCGTTTTCGACCGACATGAAGTAGGTGTTCGAGGAATAGAGCCCGGCGCGGACCTCGGGCGACAACATGCGGGCCATCGCCTCGTCGTAATGCCCCATGACCACGGCCATGCGCTGTTTTAGCCCGCGCGCGGCGAAGCTGTTGAGCAGCAGGATTTGATCGCGGCCGGCAAAGTAAGGCACAAACACATCGGCGCCAGAGGTGGCGACCTGTTCGAGCAGCCTGTCGATGGGCTGTTGCGCCAACCCGAGCGGCAAGTAGTCCTCGCCGACCACCTCGCCGCCGAGCGCCCAGAGCGAGCGCTTGGCCGCATCGATGGAACCGCGCGGCCATTCGTAGTTATTGCCGGCGAAGAACATCTTCAGGCCGTAGCGCTCGGCCATGTAGGGGATCATGCGCTCGATCTGTTGGTTCGGCAGGGCGGCAAAATGAAAAAAGAAGCGCCCCGAGATGCTGCCTTCGTAAAAGGAGAAGTTCAGATAAGGCACGCCGCGCACTTCGGCGATCTGGTCGGCGACGGCGATGCGCGAATTGCTCAGCAGATTGCCGATCAGCGCCTCGCAGCCATGCCTGTCGAGCAGGCGCGTGGCGGCTTGCAGCGCGCTATCGGGCATGCTGCCATCGTCTTCGATGACCAGTTCAAGCGGGCGCCCGAGCACGCCGCCGGCGGTGTTGATCTCCTGCGCGGCGAGTTGGCCAGCCCAGGCGATCTCGGGGCCGTAGAGTTCGACGATGCCAGTGAGCGGCGGCATCAGGCCGAGGCGGATAGGTGTTGGCATAGCGCGGATTGACGATCAGTCGGCGTCGAGATCGCGCCAGACGATCCGGTCGCGACCCTGTTCCTTGGCTTGGTAAAGTGCCTGGTCGGCCACCTGTTTCAGGGCTTCGGCATCGATCGCTGGTTGCTGGCGTCGCGGCCGATAGGTGCTGCCGCCCAGGCTGATGGTGATGCGATCGCTCACCGGCGAATAGGCGTGCGGGATGGCCAGGGTATGGATCGCCGCGCGCATCTCCTCGGCGACCTCTCGGGCGCCGGCGGTCTCGGTATCGGGCAGCAAGACAACGAACTCCTCGCCGCCATAGCGGGCGACTAAATCCGCAGCGCGAGTCGGCACCTGGTGCAAGGCCTGCGCGACCCGGCGCAGGCAATCGTCGCCGGCGCCATGACCATAGTGATCGTTATAGGGTTTGAAATGGTCGATGTCGATCATCAGCAGCGAGAGCGGTTGCTGGTGACGCGACTGGCGGTTCCATTCCTGCGTGAGCTTGCGGTCGAAATAGCGCCGGTTCGGGATCTCGGTGAGGCCATCCTGAAGCGCGATCTTCTCGAGCAGATCGGTCTTGAGCTTGAGGCTGACCTGATTGTGGACGCGGGCGCGCACGATGGCCGGATTGAACGGCTTGGAGATGTAATCGGCGGCACCGAGCTGCAGCCCCTTGGCCTCGTCTTGGGCTTGATCCAAGGCGGTGACGAAGATGACCGGAATCGCGTGGGTCGCCTCGTCGGCCTTGAGTTCGCGGCAAGTGGCATAGCCATCCCGGTCCGGCATCAGGATATCGAGCAGGATCAGGTCCGGCGCCGGATCGCGCCGGGCCAGCTCCAACGCTTTGGCGGCGCTGGTGGCGGTGATGATCCGGTAATCGTCCTTGAGCAGTTTGGCCAGCGCGTGGATGTTGGCGGGCTGATCGTCGACGATCAAAAGCGTGGCGGGCTGTTCTCTCACCTCATGCCTCCTGGTGCGGATCGGCAATGCGCACGGCGACCTGTTTGAGCAGCTCGGTCGCACGGTCATGGTCGAAGGTCTCGATATGGGTTTGCAGTTCCAAGGCCAGGGCGTCATCGACGTACTGGCCGATGAGCGCAGTGACGTCGTCGATCAAGACGTCGTCGATCAATTCGCCGGCGGACAGGGCTTGCAGGATCCGGTCAATGGTCTCCATGCCCGCGCGCGGGTCTGCCGGGCGGGCCTGATCGTCGCTGGAATCGCTGGTGGGGCCGCTGGTGGGTCCATTGGCGGAACGACTCGGGCGAGGGCTGGTGCTGGGTGCTGGCAGCGAAGCCAGGCGCGTGCGGGCTTGGCTCAGGGCCTGGGCGAGTTCCTCGCTCGCGGCTGTTGAGAGCGGCGCGTCGCTGCGGCAGGCGCGGTCGATCTCAGTGGCGATGGCCGCCAGGCGTTCGGCGCCGAGCGTGTTGGCCAGACCTTTCAGGGTATGAATCAGGCGTTTTGTCTCGGTGGTCCTTGGCGGCTGTTCGAGTGGCTCGCCGAGGGGGGCGAATTCGTCCTCGAGCTGGTGCCGAAAACGATGCAGCAGGTTTAGATAGAGCGCGGCATCCTGGTCGAGATGATCGAGCCCGCGTTGCAAATCGAACCCGTCAAGTGTAGCAGGCAAGGACGTTTCAGTAGCCGCCGATGTCCTGCCAGACGCGGTCTCAGGCGCGTCAACCTCCTCGGTGGGTAACCAGGTCTCGAGCAGGCGAAACAGGCTTTGCTTGTCGATCGGTTTGGCCAGGTGGTCGTTCATGCCAGCGGCCTCGGCGCGTTGGCGATCGTCGTCCATGACCGCCGCCGAGAGCGCCAGGATCGGCAGCGCGGGATGCTGGGCGCGGATGCGGCGGCTGGCCTCGAAGCCGTCCATGACCGGCATCTGCAGATCCATGAGCACCAGATCGACCGGTTGCTCGGCGAGCCGCTCCACCGCCTCGCGCCCGTTGTGCGCTTCGACGATGCGCGCGCCGGTCTTCTCCAACAGCGCGGTGGCGACTTCGCGATTCAGGCTGTTGTCCTCGACCAGCAGGAGGGTGCGACCGGCCAGGCGGGGTGGCGGCGGGTTCTGTTCCTCCGTCGCGTGTTGGCTCGGCGCCTGCTCGGCGCCGGCGCGGGCCATGGCGTCGAGCAGCGCGCGCGGGGTGATCGGCTTGCTCAGGAAGGCGCTGTAGAGCGCGGCATGCGCGCTCGGTCCTTCCTGGCTGTAGGCGCTGATGATCAGCGCCGGGATCTGGGTGTCGGTCAACGTGCCTTGCGCGCGCAGCGCGTGCAGGCGCTCCAGGGTGGCAAGGCCATCGAGTTCGCCGGGCATCTTCCAGTCGATGAGGATGAAATCGAACGCCAGGCCCTGGTGCTCGGCGGCCACGACAGCCTCGATCGCGGCCTCGCCACTGCCGGCCTCGACGACCGTCAAGGCTTCCTGCTCGAGCATCTCGCGCAGCACCTTGCGCGCGGTGACATGGTCATCGACCACCAGCACGCGGGCGCCGCTGGGGATCGCCTCGGCCGGCCGTGGCGCGAGCGCGGCCTGCGATGACAGCGGCAGGCTGAGTTCGAAGCCGAAGGTACTGCCCTGGCCGGGGCGCGATGCGAGCCTGAGCGCACCGCCCATCTGCTCGAGCAGCCGGCGGCTGATGACCAGGCCGAGGCCGGTGCCGCCATAGTTGCGGGTCGTCGAGGTGTCCGCTTGCGAGAAGGGCTGGAACAGCCGCTGCTGTTGCGCCTCGCTCATGCCGATGCCGGTATCGCGCACCTCGACGCGCAGATGCGCCTGTTGTTCCGGCTGGGGGAGGAGTCGGATCGCCAATTCGACCTGCCCCTGCTCGGTGAATTTGATGGCGTTGCTGAGCAGGTTGGTCAACACCTGCCCGAGGCGCAGCGAGTCGCCGACCACGGCGGGCAGTCCATGGGTGTTGCTGTGGAAGATCAGCTCGATGCCCTTGGTCTCGGCGGCGGCGGCGAACAGGGTCTGCATCTGCTCGAGCAGATCGTCGAGGTGGAACGGGCGCGCTTCCAGTTCCAGCTTGCCGGCCTCGATCTTGGAGTAATCGAGGATGTCGTTGATGATGCCGAGCAGCATGCGCGAGGAGTCGCGAATCTTGCCGAGATAATCGCGCTGTTTGTCATTCAGCGGGGTCGTGAGCAACAGTTCCGAGAGCCCGATGACGGCGTTCATCGGCGTGCGGATCTCGTGGCTCATGTTGGCCAGGAATTGACTCTTGGCCTGATTGGCGCGCTCGGCCACCTCTTGGGCCTGCTTGATCTCGGTGAGATCGTTGTAGACCGCGACCACCTCGCCGGAGGAGAGCATGAAGAGGCTGTTCTCGCGCCAGCCCTGCAGTTGTTCGTCCTCATAGCGCGCGAGTGGAAGCTCGATCGGCTCGCCGCTGCGCGCGACCTGCCGTAAGGCCCCGAGCAGCCCCATCTCCTCGACCGCCGGGAAACACTCGGTCAGCCGGCGGCCGATGACCTCCTGGCGTGGGTGGTGGTCCATGCGCTCGGCGGCGGCGTTGTAGTCGGTGAAGAGGAAATCCTGGCCGTCGTTGATCGGGCGGAACACCGCAACGCCACTGCCGGTGTTCTCGAAGATGCCTTGGAAGCGCTCCTTTTCGGTTTCCAGAGCCTGCTTGGCCTGCCTGGCCTCGGTGATATCGAGATCGCTGCCCCGATAGCCCAGCAAGGTGCCGTCATCGCCGACTAGGGGCGCGGCATGGGTGCTGACCCAGAGCAGGTGGCCGTCTTTGTGCAGGAGGGGGTTGGTCAAGCCGTCAAACGACTGGCGTGCCGCAAAGCCCTCGAACACGCTGGCCTTGAAGGCCTCGCGGCCGTTGGCCGGGTGCAGATCGTAGAAGTGAGCGTGGCCGACGAGTTCGGCGGGCCTGTAGCCCCAGACGCTTTCAGCCACCGGGCTGAGATAGGTGTAGCAGCCCTCGGCATCGACCTCCCAGGTGACGGTGCGGCTCTGGGCCGCGAGCTGTTGCAGGCGCTGCTCGCGATCGCGCAGATCGCGCTGCGCCTCCTTGATCGCGGAGATATCCTGGATGATCGACCAAATGACCTCGCGCCCTTCCGGCGTCAGGGTCTTGAAGCCTTTGAGCAGCACCGGGTAGCGGCTGCCATCCTTGCGAATGTATTCCTTCTCGAACGGCCCATAGAAGCCGGTCTTGCGCAGCGCGTCAAGCGCCTGCTGTTCGAGCGGTAGGTATTGCTCGGGGGTCAGCTCCCAGTAATTGAGTTGGCGGAATTCCTCTGCGCTATAGCCGGTGGGCTCATGGACGGCGGCGTTGAATTCGAGGAAGTCGCCGGTGGCGAAATCGTTCATCGCGATGCCGACCGGCGAGCGCTCGAACAGGCCGCGGAACTTGGCCTCCTCGGCCGCGAGCCGGCGCTCGGCGGCGATGCGGTCGGTGACATCCTCATTGATGCCGACGACCCGAAGCGCGCGCCCCTGCTCATCGCGGATGACGCGCGCGAGCCCTCTCAGTATGCGTGACGCCTGATCGTTCGCGCGCTTGATCTGGATCTCGATATCGAAATGTCGGTCGTGTTCGACCAGCGCCCGGAACGCGGCCTCGGCCTGCCGGAGGGACTGCGGGTGCAGGGCTTCGACCCAATCCTGAAAGCAGCCTTGGAACTGCGCCGGGTCGGCGCCGTAGAGTCTGAACATGCGCGCGTCCCAGAACAGCCGGTCGTGCTCGAGGTCATAGTCCCAGATGCCGAATTCGGCCGCATCGGCGGCCAGTTGCAGGCGCTCGCGGCTCTCGATGAGCTGCTGCTCGGCCTGTTTTTGCTGGCTGATGTCGCGCAAGATCGCCATCAGTTGGGGTTGTCGATCGAACTCCACATAGATGGCCGAGACCTGGATGTGCAAGAGGTGGCCATCCTTGTGGCGATGCAGCGTTTCGAACTCATCATGGCCCTGGCGGATGATCTTGTGGACGTGGGCGGCCGTTTCTTCGGGCGTTTCCTTGGCTTCGTAGTCGCGCAGGCACAGGCGCGCGAATTCCTCGGCGCTGTAACCGAGCTGCTCATGCGCGCGGCGATTGAAGTCGAGCGTGGCGCCGTTGGCCGGATCGATGACCACCATGGCGTCGGGTGAATACTCGAACAGGATGTGGAATTTCTTTTCCTGCTCTTGCAGCTCGCGGTTCAGCGCATCGCGCTGCTGTTGATGCTCCTTGAGCACGGCGAACCAGCGGTTGTAATAGAGGCTGACCAGATCGCGTTGGCTGACCAGGCCCAGGAGCTGGCCATCGCGGTTCACTACCACGACGCGCTTGATGCGGTGGCGGCGGCAGAAGGTCAGCGCCTCGGCGATGGTCGTCTCCTCGTCGAGGGTGCGCAGCGGCGCGCTCATGAAGCTGCCCACCGGTGCCTGCCACTTCGGCTCGGCGCCGAGCAGTCTGAGCAGATCGCGCTGGGTGAGGATGCCGACCGGGCGCGTCTCGCGCATGACGATGCTGGCGCTGACACGCCCCTGATCCATGCGCTGCACCACGTCTTGCAGCGGCATGCACTCGGGTACCACCAGCGGCTGGATGCCGTGCAGCAGCTCGCCGAGACTCTGCATCTCGGCCAGCACCTGCGGGTCGAGGCTGCCGGCCAGATCGGTGTAGCTGACGATGCCTTGCAGCTGACCGGCCCGATCGACCAGGCAGATGTGCTCGGAATGGTTGCGGATCGCTTTCAGCCCGTCCAAGGTCGAGACCTCCGGATCGAGCAGCGCCGCCTCCGGCAGGTCCAGTGCCGAGAGCGGCGTCGAGAGCGGCAGGCCTTGGACCTGGAACGACAGCAGCATGCTCGAAAGCACCAGGCGGTAGCCTGACTCGGTGCTCACCACGACATCGCGGATGTTGTGGCGGTTCATGGTCTGGACCGCCTCGGCGAGCGTGGCCGTAGCCGGGAGGGTGATGACCTCAGCGGTGGCGATGCTGCGCAATGTCGGGAAAATCATGGACACCTCGGCGGTCGTGGGATCAGCGTTAGGCCAGCAGGCTCACGGCACTACTTTACTGAAGTTCATCGTTGTTGTAGCGCTTTGAAAATCGGCGCCAAAACCCCATACTCGCGCGGTTGTCCAACCCTTGCTTGGTGAGTGAAGACCATGCCTATCTATGCGTATCGCTGCGAGGACTGCGGCCATGAGCTGGATGCACTGCAGAAGATCAGTGATCCGCCGTTGACCGAGTGTCCGGCCTGTGGCGCCTCGGCCCTGACCAAACAGATCACCGCCGCTGCCTTCCGACTGAAAGGCAGCGGTTGGTACGAGACCGACTTCAAAAAAGACAAGGACAAGCGCAAGAACGTGCATCAAGACGGGGAGGCGGCCAAGGAGAAGGGCACGGGCGAGAAAGCCGCCGGCGAGAAGACCACGGACAAGCCGGCCACCGAGACCAAGCCCAAGTCCGACGCGCCAGCGGCCAAGCCTGTCGCGAAGAGCGCTCCGAAGGCCAAGGCGGCAGCGGACTGACGAGATGCCTGCGCACTGCTGAGACGGTTGCGCGGCGCTTAGCCGACCGTTATCTTGGCGTGTTTTTTCGGGCGGCGTTCGCCGCCTGCTTTCCACCGGCCAGAGACAGTCGCCGGTGCACAGTCTAACGGGGATCGAACGGCATGCGCAGTCATTATTGCGGCGAGCTTGAAAGCGGGCTCATCGACCGCGAGGTCAGTCTTTGCGGGTGGGTCCATCGCCGCCGCGATCACGGCGGCGTGATTTTCATCGACCTGCGCGATCGCAGCGGGCTGGTGCAGGTGGTGTTCGATCCGGATCGCGCCGACATCTTCGCGCTCGCCGAACAGGTGCGCAGCGAATACGTGCTGGCGCTCAGCGGGCGCGTGCGCGCCCGGCCCAAGGGCACCGAGAACCCGGATCTGCCGACCGGTCAGGTCGAGCTGCTGGGGCACTCGCTGCAGGTGCTGAACGCGGCCGAGACGCCACCGTTCCAACTCGACGAGCACGGCGCCGACACCTCCGAGGAGGTCCGCCTGCGCTACCGCTATATCGACCTGCGCCGCCCCGAGATGCAGGAGCGCCTGCGCCTGCGAAGCCGCATCACCCAGACCCTGCGCACGTTCCTCGACGGGCACGGCTTCCTCGATATCGAGACGCCGATCCTGACCAAATCGACCCCCGAGGGGGCGCGCGATTACCTCGTGCCAAGCCGTGTCCATCCCGGCGAGTTCTACGCCCTGCCGCAGTCGCCGCAGTTGTTCAAGCAGTTGCTGATGATGTCGGGGCTGGATCGCTATTATCAGATCGCGCGCTGCTTTCGCGACGAGGATCTGCGCGCCGATCGCCAGCCCGAGTTCACCCAGCTCGACATCGAGACCTCGTTCATGGACGAGATTCAGATCACCGAGTTGATGGAACAGATGGTGCGCGCGCTGTTCAAGCGCGTGCTGGAGGTCGAGCTGCCCGACCCCTTCCCGCGCATGACCTACGCCGAGGCCATGCGTCGCTTCGGCTCCGACCGGCCCGACCTGCGCGTGCCGCTGGAGCTGATCGATGTCGCCGACCTGATGGGCGAGGTCGAGTTCAAGGTCTTCGCCGGTCCGGCAGCCGACCCCGAGGGCCGAGTGGCGGCACTGCGCCTGCCCAAGGGCGGTGCGCTGACGCGCAAGGAGATCGATGATTACACCCAGTTCGTCGGCATCTACGGTGCCAAGGGGTTGGCCTATATCAAGGTCAACGACTGGGCCAGGCAGGGCCGGGAAGGGCTGCAATCGCCGATCCTGAAGTTCCTGCCCGATAGCGCTGTCGAGGGCATCATGGCGCGCACCGGCGCCGAGGATGGCGATCTGGTGTTCTTCGGTGCCGACAAGGCCACCGTGGTCAACGAGGCGCTCGGTGCGCTGCGAGTCAAGCTCGGACAGGAGCGCGGGCTGATGGAGGCGGGCTGGCGACCGCTCTGGGTGGTCGATTTCCCGATGTTCGAGAAGGAACCGCACACTGGGCGTTGGACCGCGCTGCATCATCCATTCACCGCACCCAAGGCAGATCAACTCGAGAGCCTCGAGACCGATCCGGGCGCCTGCCTCTCGCGGGCCTATGATCTAGTGCTCAATGGCACCGAACTCGGCGGCGGCTCGATCCGTATCCATCGCGAGGACGTGCAGCGCCGCATCTTCCGGCTGCTGAAGATCAGCGACGAGGATGCCAACGATCGCTTCGGCTTCCTGCTCAACGCGCTCAAGTACGGCTGCCCGCCACATGGCGGCATCGCCTTCGGGCTCGACCGGCTGGTGATGCTGATGACCGCTAGCCACTCGATCCGCGACGTGATGGCGTTCCCGAAGACGCAGACCGCCTCCTGTCTGCTCACCGATGCGCCCTCGACGGTGGACGAAGCGCAGCTCAAGGAGCTGGCGCTGCGAATCAAGCTGCGTGCCTGAGTCAACGGCGCGAGCGCATCGGACCATGAGCGCGAAAGAGACTTTGAAACGTCCGATCTCGGTCTTGGTGGTTGTGTTTAACGCCGCCGGCGAGTTCATGCTGCTCAATCGCGTCAAGCCGAGCGGTTTTTGGCAGTCGGTGACCGGCAGCCTGATGCCGGGCGAATCGCCGCGCCGTGCCGCGCTGCGCGAGCTGAAAGAGGAGACTGGGCTGCTCGGCGCCTCGGGGCTGATCGATCTGCGCCAATCGCGTCTGTTCCCGATCATCCAGCCATGGCGCCAACGCTATGCGCAAGGCATCTGCTTCAACCGCGAGCACTGGTACGCGCTGCGGCTGCCCTACCGGCGGCACATCCGCATCAATCCAGCCGAACACAGCCAGGTACTCTGGTTACCGCTGGAGAAGGCGCTTGAGCTGGCCGGTTCTTGGACCAACCGCGAGGCGATGCGGCTGCTGGCGCTGCTCTGTCAGCAAGCGTCCTTGCGCTTCGATCCGGCCTAACTGTTCATCCGGTTCGGAACAGGATCACAACTCCTCGTAGAGGCTGACCTGGGCGTCTTCGATTCGATAGCCGGCATCGCCGAGTTCATCGCTGAAGGGCTCGACGCGCATCCGGCCTTCGACCCAGACGGTATCGAAGAGACCGCCTGGATAGGGGCGATCATCGGGCGTGGTGACCAGGATGGTCTGATTCGCTGGTGGCGGCGGGACATGGATGCAGGCGCCGAAGTAGGGCACCAGCAGGAACTCCCTGATGTTGTTCGCATCGATCTCCAGCGGCACCACGAAGCCGGGTAGGCGCACCTGACGGCCATCAAGTGCCTCGACTACCGGTGCCTCGGCCCAGAGCGCTTTGAGTTTGTCCATCAATTCCAAGGCGCGCGGGTCATCGTCGCTGAGGTTCTCGGCGTCGTACTCCTCCATCAGGGTCTCGGGTTGCCAATCGGCGGGGATCAAATCATCCCAAGACAGCTCGATCCCGTCCGCCATGTCCCCTGGCGGTTCAAGCGCGAGTTCCGCCTCGGTGAGACCGGCGCCCGAGGGTGCCGAATGATCCTCCGACGAGCCACCGCAGCCGGCGAGCAGCAGCGCCACGAGTCCGAGCATAAGCCCGAGCCCGACCCTGGCTGGACGAATACCCTGTGAGCAAAGGGATGCAGCGTTGTAAGAGAGAGTCATGTGTGGGCTGTGAATCGGATTGAACTGGATTGGAAGCATAAAACAGCAGACGATGGTTGTGTCTTTTGCGGCGATGGCTCGAACAGGCTAGAGTCTCAACGACAACCCGGTGCTCAGCGACATCCGATAGGCGCGCCAGCCGGGGATCAGGCCAACCAGCAGCCCGGTGGCGAGCACTGCGGCCAGCAGCGGCCATTCGCGCGGCTTGGGCAGGCCGAGGCTGAGATGTAAACCGAGTTGCGCCTCGATCAGCGGCTGGCCAAGCGCGAACAGCGCGAGCAGCAGCCCAAGGCCGGCCAGCATGCCGAGCAAGGTCAAGAGCGCGGCCTCGCCGATGATCAGCTCGAGCACTTGGGCCGGCCGCGCGCCGAGCGAGCGCAGAATCGCCAGCTCGCGCCGGCGGCCCTCGAGTCCGATCAGCAGCGCGGTGAGCATGCCGATCAGGCCGACCAGGACGACGAAGGCGGACACCACCAGCAGCGCGTTCTCGGCCAGCCCGATCACCGACCAGAGTTCCGACAGCGCCACCCCCGGCAACACCGCCAACAACGGCTCCTGGGGATATTCGTTGATACGGCGCTGTAGCCCGAAGGTGGCGATGCGCGACTCGAGCCCGACCAGCAGCGCGGTGATCGCCTGCGGCGTGAGATCCCTCCTGCGGGCCTGCTCGACATCGATCTCGAGTCCGCGCCTCGGCGTGCCGCTCTCCCAACCCAGATGGATGGCCTCGATCGCCTCCAGGCTGACATGGACGGTGCGATCGACTGGTGTGCCGGTGCGTTCAAGAATGCCGACGACGCGAAACGGCTTGTCATCATGGCGCGCGAAGCTGACATCGCCGGCCCCGTGGGCGATGACGATCTGATCCCCGAGCCGGTAGTCGAGCGCGGCCGCGACCTCGGCGCCGAGCACGGCGTCGTAGAGATCGGCGAAGCGTTCGCCCTTGGCCAGCACCAGCGGCTTGTCGCGCCCGTAGCGGTAGCGATCGAAATAGGCCGTGCTGGTGCCGAGCACCGGGAAGCCGCGATGCGAATCGCCGAGCGAGAGCGGCACCGTCCAGGCCACGCGCGGCATCGCCGCGATCTCCTGGTAGCTCTGCCAGGAGATGTTGTTGGTCGGATTGCCGATGCGAAACACCGCGTACAGCATCAGTTGCACCGGCCCGCTGCGCGCGCCGACGATGAGGTCGGTGCCGGAGAGGGTGTTGGCGAAGCTCGCGCGCGCCTCGGTGCGGATGCGCTCGACGCCGAGCAACAGCGCGACGCTGAGCGCGATCGAAAGGAGCGTCAGCAGGGCCGTGAAGCGACGGTTGATGAGGCTTTGCAGGGCGAGTCGGAGAATGGCCATGGGGATGATGGTGCGTCGCCGTGCCTTAGGATGCGGTCATGTGGCTGTCTGCTGCTCGCTGCAGCTCCGGCAGCCGCAAGGTGCGATCGAAGAGCCCTTCGAGGCTGGCATCGTGACTAACGAAGATCAGCGTCGAACCCATCTCGGTGCACTCGGCGAACAGCAGCTCGATGAAGGCGCGGCGGCGGTCGGTATCCAGCGATGAGGTCGGCTCGTCGGCGATCAGCAGCTCCGGCGAGCCGAGCAGCGCCCGGGCGGCGGCCACGCGCTGCTGTTGGCCGATGCTCAGTTCGCTCACCGGTTGCCGCAGCAGGCCCGGTTGGTCGAGGTCCAGGTGGCGCAGCAGGCGCTTGGCCTCGGCCGCCAGGCTCGGCGAGCGCGCCAGGGCGCGTGCGCGGCGGCGCTGCGAGAAGCGCGCGGGCAGGGTCACATTGTCGACGATGCCGAGATAGGGAATGAGATTGAAGAGCTGGAAGATATAACCGATGTGATCGGCGCGAAAGCGATCGCGCGCCGCCGAGCCGAGCTGGTCGAGGCGCTGGCCGAGCACCTCGACACGGCCCTGTTGCGGCTGATTGACCCCGGCCAACAGGCCCAGCAGCGTGCTCTTGCCGCTGCCGCTTGGCCCCTCGACGAACAAACGCTCGCCAGCGGCGACCTCGAGCGCATCGATGGCGAGGATCTCCGGCCCGCGCGCGTGCCAGCGAAAGCGCAGCTCATGCAAGGAAACGAGGGCGTTGGTCACAAAGGCAAGCGCTGATCGTCTGGGCTCAGCTCGAGGGCATCCTGGCGGGTCTCGGTGAGGAGTTGCACCCGCAACGCGCGCGCGTCTGGGAAGGTTTCGAAGAATCCGATCGAGAGTTCGCGCAGGGCGAGCGGATGCTGACAGTCGAAGGCATAGCTCGCGTACACATCGACATCGAGTTCGATCTCGATCTCGATCTCGGTGGCGATCCGCACGCAGCCGGCGGCGGGTGTTGGCGCGAACAAGCGCTCCGGGGCTTGCAGGTGCGCCCGTGCCGCATCGACCGCTAGACGCTGGATCTCAGTCTGCGGTGAGTGCGCGAAGCCGAGCAGGTCCATCGCCGGACTGATCAGCTCGATCAGCAAGAGGTCGCCATCCACCGCGACGTTGAGCTGGCCGACACCATGCACATGGTCGTGGTCGGCCTCTTGAGCAAGGGCGCCGTGGAGGCCGAGCGAGCCGAGGGCGAACCCACCGAGTAGCAGGATGCGGAGGATGGAGAATCGACTGGACAGCATGCGGTGCTCCTCAGGACTGGGTGTGCCGATGGGTGCAATGGGCGCAGGTGCCGATGACCTCGATCACCGGCCGTTTGGGACGAAAGCCGTTGGCATCTTCCAGCGCGCGCAGACTTCCGGCAATCGCCTCGTCTTCCAGTTCCTTGACGCGCCCGCAATCGGAACAGATCAAAAACTGGCTGGCGTGAGGATGCTCGGGATGGGTGCAGCCGATGAACGCATGCAGGGTCTCGAGTTTGTGCACGAAGCCCTGTTCGAGCAGGAAATCGAGCGCGCGATACACCGTCGGCGGCGCCGCCTTGGCGCCGGCGCGCAGCTGATCGAGAATCTCGTAGGCGCCGATCGGGCGCTCGGCGCGGCAGATGAGTTCGAGCACGCGGCGCCGTTGCGCGGTGAAGCGCACGCCCCGCTGCGTGCACAGGTTGTCTGCCGTTCGCAGGGCTTGTTGCAATGTCTCTTCGTTCATCGGTGGCTCGTCGTTGCGCGGACTGCCCGGTGGGCGCGCTGCCGGGCAAGGAGGCTGGCAGCCGTCGCCGACACCAGATAGAGCGCCCCGGCGAGCAGGATGATGGTCGGCCCGGTGGGCAGATCCGGCGCGTAGGACAGGGCTAGGCCGCTGCCGGTCAGCAGGGCGCCGAACGCCGTGGCGCCGATCATCATGCCGGCGAGGGTTCGCGTCCACTGACCGGCGACCGCCGCCGGCAGCGTCAGCAGTGCGATCACCAGGATCAGCCCGACGACCTGGATCATCAATACCACGGTCACCGCCACCAGCACCAACAGCAGCATATAGAACAGATCGACAGGCACGCCGCGCAAGCGCGCGAACTCGTCGTCGAAGGCAATCGCGACGAAGGGTCGATAGAACAGCGCGACGGTCACCAGCAGTACCAGGTCGAGCAGGGCCATGAACCAGAGTTCGCGGGTCGGCACCAAGAGGATGTTGCCGAACAGGAAGCTCATCAGATCGGTTGCATAGCCTGGCGTGCGTGAGATGAACAGGATGCCGACCGCCATGCCGATGGCCCAGAGCGCGCCGATCGCGGTGTCCTCGCCGGTGTGCCAGCGCAATCTGACCCAGCCGATCAGCATGGCCGAGATCACCGCCGCGACCAGGGCGCCGCTGAGCGGATCGTAGCCGTAGAAGAGGGCGGCGCCCATGCCCGCGAGCACCGAATGGGCAATACCGCCGGCCAGAAAGGGGATGCGCTTGACGACAACGAAGGGGCCGATCAGTCCACAGCCGATGCTGGCGAGCAGTCCGGCGATCAGCGCCTGCTGCAGAAAGCTGTGTTGGGCCAGCGCGGCGAAGAATTCAGCCATGCTGCGGGTGTCCATGAGGGCGGTGTCGATGACCGATCATGCGTACGGGCTCGCCATAGAGATCATGGATGACATCACCGTCGATGGCCTCGGTGCGGTGGCAGACGAGGGTGCGATTCAGGCAGGCGACGCGACTGACATAACTCGAGATAAAGCCGATATCGTGCGAGACCACGACAATGGTCAGTTGGTTGTTCAAGCGACCGAGCAGCTCGAAGATCTCGCCTTCCATGCGCTGGTCGATATTCGCGGTCGGCTCATCGAGGATCAGGATCTCGGGCTCGCCGACCAGGGCGCGGGCGAGGAGCACGCGCTGCAGTTGCCCCCCCGAGAGGGAGCCGATCGGCACTGCCGCGAGATCGCCGGCTTCGACGTCCGCCAAGGTGCGCCGCGCGATCTCGCGCTCGGCACGGCGCCAGCCGCCCAGCGCGCACCGCCAAAAGGGGCCGAGTCCGAGCCGGCCCATGAGCACCACATCCAGCACCTGGATCGGGAAGTCGCGCGGGAAGGTCGGATATTGCGGCACATAACCGAGGTGGCGGCGCGCCTGCTTGGGCGCACGGCCGAGCACCTGGAGACGGCCCCGTTGCGGGCTGAGCAGGCCGAGGATCAGCTTCAACAAGGTGCTCTTGCCGCCGGCATTGGGGCCGACCAGTCCGAGGAATTCGCCCGCTTTGACCTGGAGGCTGACGTCTTCCAGCACCGGCACGTCGCCATACGCGAAACCAATGCGCTGGATGTCGATGACGGGAGCGGCAACGGTGGTCATGAGGTCTGGCTTATGGCTTGTCCGTGGCCAGCTCCACGGCTGTCGCGTGGTCCGCTGGCGCGGCGCCGGCGTTCGCCACGCTCAGGATTGTAGCGAAGCGGCGTAGATTCTCGGCGTAATCCGAAGCCAGCGGCGTCACCGTCTCGACGCGCCCGCCGATGCTCCGGGCCAACTGCTGGGCGGTGCGTCGATCGAATTCCGGCTGCACGAAGATGGCCCGCGCGCCGGTGTCCCGCGCTTGCTCGATCAACGCCGCGAGCCGACGCGGCCCAGGCGTCTTGCCTTCGCGCTCGATCGGAATCTGCTTGAGATCGTAGGTATCGGCAAAATAGCCCCAAGCCGGGTGAAAGACCAAAAAGGTGCGATGGTCGAGTTCAGCCAAGCGCGCTTCGAGGGCCGCATGCAACGCCTGAAGCTCGGCATCGAAGGCCTGCTGATGGCGCGCGTAGACCGCCGCGCCCTCGGGGTCGAGTGCGCTCAGACGCTCCCGGATGGCGATGGCCATCTCGCGCACGAGCGGCGGGCTGGTCCAGATGTGTGGGTCCATGGCCTCGGTGTCCTCGGCCTCCCGATCGGGACGAGCCTGTGTCTCGTCGTGACCATGGTCGTGCGTTTCGAGGGCGCGCAAGGTCAGTCCGTCACGCAGATCGAGGATGGGCATCTCTGGATTCGCGGCCTGGATGCGGGTCATCCAGGCGTTCTCGAAAGGGACGCCGACGCGGACATAGAGGTCGGCCTCGGCGAGGGCCGCGACCTGTTTCGGGCTTGGATCATAGGTTGCCGGGCTGTGTCCTGGTCGCACCATGACCTCGACCTCGACCCGCTCGCCGCCGACAGCCTCGACGAAGGTCTGGACCGGCAACACGCTGGCGAAGACCTTGAGTGTGGGCGTGCCGTCATCGGCAAGCGCGGGCATGCCCGCACACAAGATCGGAAGAACGAAAAGCAACGTGAGTCTGCGCACGTCTGGAACCTCGGCATCAATTCGGTACGACCGTCGTTTTCGGAATATTATAACCCCTGGGGACGGATGTCATGCGCGTGGCGCGATAGGTCAGGGCGCAAACCGCTCGCGACCTGTCCTGTACGGCCTGTGCTCGGGGTGCGGTGGTTTTGATGCCCGTCAGCAAATCGCCCTCTAGCGATCGGAACAGCGGCTCGGCAGCTGTTTTTATGACACAGCTGTTGCAGAACTGTAGTATTTTGCTTGCCAGCAAAAAACAAGATGGCGACCACCAACCAGACGAGGGGGATGATGATGCGAAGACAGATTCGGATTGTAACCGTTGGCCTGTCCGTCGGCCTGGGCGCGACAGGGGTCGGCGCCTATGAACTCAGGCTGCAAGGCAATGACTATGGCGAACTCACGGGACGTATCCGGGCCATGAGCATCTTGTCGGCAGCGAACAACGGATGGGATCCCAGTAGCGGTGAGAGCTATTCGGTGATGGCCGGTTACAAAAGTCCCGTGTGGAATGGCTTCCGCTTCAATGCGGCGGGGTATCTCAATGGCGACATCTTCAACAGCACCGACTTCCGTCCAAAGGTCGGCAAAGCCCGTACCGCGCGCGGCATGTTTTTAAACGATACC
>PWTO01000209.1 GCA_003562815.1 Chromatiaceae bacterium
ACGACCTGTGATGCACGGAGCGGGTTCTCGCCGCTTGCCCTGGTCAACCGAGCTTGCTTTCACAAGCTCCGGCCTTTAGGCCGGGGTAGTTGACGTACTCACGCATGTTGTCTAGCCAGATGGGCATTCCTGCCTTGATGGTCTGCTTCAAATGCTGCACGACTTGTCGATCAACCTCACCGCGCTCAGCGAGAAAGGCATAGAATTTTTTCAAGCTCGCTGCATTACCTTTAATACTCGCCTCACTCGACCACATCGCTTTGCGGATAAACCAATCGCCAAGGAACTCTGGCACATGATTAGCGCCGGCGCGAGCATCAACAGTTTCGTAATACTGCAAAAAATGCTCAAGAAAGAAAGAGATATTATCGACGTGCCGACCAATAGTCGCGTCTGATAAACCGGCATCTGTTAACCATTGCTCAAACCCTGCCAGCAACTTCTCGTTGTCTTTCTCAATCTGCTCAGGACTAGGCTGAATCTCGCTATCGTTGGGCATCTATAACCTCGAATTGTTAGTCATGCGCACAAGGCTAGCATTCGCACTCAGCATCCGAGCTACGCCGCCAAATGCTCAATCGCTTGAATCCAGCTCCTCCCAGCTCGGATAACGAAGCCCCGGAATCTGCGGAGCGCGCACTAGCAAGCCCGTGATATTGAGTAACTTTTGCCGCTTCACGCCACTTCCAGTTCAGCTACACGCTTGATTCCAGGTATATCTCGTTCGATCTCGGTATCGGCCGGCTTGAAAACAGCTTGTGCCCAGCCTGGAACAGCCGATCACGCTGCTCCTGATTGAAATTGCTCGTGGTCTGAGCCGACAGGATCAGCGACAGGCCGACTTTGCGAATATTATCTTCGTACATTGGCTAACCCACCCCTTTCGCTTACCATTAGTCTCAACACATTCCCTAATGAAAAGAAAGACAAGCACGCTATCGCAAATGGATTCAGCTTGATAGATACTAAATTATAACATAAATTTTGACGATCGCTTATATCGCAATTTTAATCTACCCTCTTTGATAGCTGCAATAATTTCGCTTGAGCCGACTCTAATAGTGAATCTCGCAAAAACGCACTTGCGCCTAATATTTCAATACCTATAAGATCACCCTCTTCGTTTAACTCAGCAGTAATATTTGGGCTAATTTCAACACTACTCATTTCTCTTTCATCAGATATTGCTAAATGTAAAATATCTTCTTTCTCAAAATATGACAGTTTTGGATCATTCATTTTGATACCTTCCGCTTTTTACTCTGTATTTAATTTGCTGGCGACTTGTAGCATGTATTGTGATTGGCGTTATGGCATTTTCATCAGAATCTTCATATGGAATCATCACCATGACATGCCCATCTTTTCCAACAACCACCAATCTCTTAGTAACATTATCATAGTACCTCTCAGTGCTATACCGCAGAATTTCTTCAACGTTTGCGAGATTGAAACCACGAAGTTTGACCCTGAACTTAAAATAGTCCGTCCAAATAACTTGCTTCATGATTGCTCAACCTCAAACCAACTCGCTGTATAGACCAGCAACAACCTTTGGAGTCTCGGCGAGGCGCAGCAGTACCACACTGCCGGTATACCGATCGAGCTGGACCAACCCCGCGATCTAACGGATAAGCCGATGACCCAGGAAACACCCGCGCCCTCGCCGCTTCCCTCGTCCCAACCCGAAGACGACTTCGTTAGCCTGCTCCTCGCGGATCGGCAGGATACGCACGTCGGCATCGATCGCCCGCGCCTCGGCCGAGGCGAAGAAGGCGATCGCCTCGCGCGGATAATCAAGAATCAGGTTCTTGAAATTATGATCGTGACTTTCGCGACTCATAGGCGCTCTGGCTAATCTTCTCCAGGTTTCATGATTGTAATGGCCGACTCCCCGTCGTCACCAGGCCCTACATGCAGGATCAAATCAACTAAAGAAAGACAATTGCCACCGGGGGGAACTCTCAGCAGCTTAAAACTCAAATGGCTTTTATTAGATGAGCAACTGAACTCCTTGTGCGCCGCCCTGAGCAGATCCCACAGTCTTTGCGTATCACTCTGTTCCACAAGCTCAATATCCTTATTCCATCTTACACAGTCATCCCAGACAGCTGACGTCATGGCCAGATGGTGCTTAAACCCTACCCTCGTAGCGAAGCAGCTTGCATTCTTCAGCACACCATCCGCTAGCGCTTAAGCCCGGGTATAAGTATGAACGGCAACAAAATTGCTGGCGATCGCATTTTTCCGCATCAGCTGAACCTCGCTATAAGTAGTTACAAGTCTATCGTATTCAAAAATTATACCAGAAGCTTTAGTGAATAAAAAAGGGTTTTTGATGATTAATTATATCGCAATTTTAAGCTACTTTTTTGATAGCTGCATAATTTATCTTTATCCTTCTTGCTTTTCCCAGTGAGTCATGATGCCGAACCGCCGTTTCTCAAGGGCCGTGACCGAGACCAGCAGGGGCTTGGTCTGAAGTGCGCCGCTGGTTGTCTGTACCGGCCCCAGCGACCAGCATTGGCCTTTTTCCAGTTTTGCCAGCCGTTGCGCCCAATCGGCCTTTGAATCGACTGTCCTCTGAGCCAGCAGCGTCGCGAAGCGTTCGATCTCGGTGTCGGCTGGCTTGAAGAACAGCTTATGTTCGGCCAGGAAAAGCCGGTCACGCTGCTCCTGATTGAAATTGCTTGTGGTCTGTGTCGCCAGAATCATCGACAGACCAAACTTTCGCCCTTCGCGGATCAACTTGTCGATCGGCGAATCTGGTCGGTGATCCAAATTCTGGATCTCGTCAAGCACTACCGGAATCGGGCGATTCTTGTTACCGTGATTCGTGGCATGACCGTACAAGTCCCACAATACGAATTCTGTCACCAACCTCTGGATATCGCGGCCGAGTCCCTTTAGCTGCACGATCTGAACCCAATGTTCAGGATCAGCGAGCATCTTTTCCCAATTCGACTCCGAGCCATCACGAAACGGCTGAATCTTGATCAATGGTTCGAGCTTGCTGGCGAGGGTTTCACCGTATTGGCTATCATCCCTGAGCCGAGCAGTCAGCTTAGCTAAAGAAAACCCTGCTTCTTCGGTGATACCGGCTTCAAGCGCCCGCAGCAGCGCCGCAAGCTGCTGCTCGCCAATCGTGTCGTATACCGAAGTAAAGATACTGCCAACACGCATTGCCACCTGATACGGATTTTCCGCAGTGGGCGGCTTGTTCGGATTGATGATTTGCTCTTGGCGCCGAAACGGATTGAGCGGCAATTTATCATCGTAGACATAATGATCTTGAGGTTTTCCGATTTCCGTAAAGCGCGTCTCGACCTGTTGCGGCATGAAGCCGTCGGTGTAGTCAATAATCAAGGAATGCAATCCCTGTCCCGCCATCTCTGAAAGCAGACATTGGATGCCATACGTTTTGCCAGAGCCAGGTGATCCAAACACCAATAAATGACGGTTAGAAAGGTCACGGTGACCATATTCCCAATACACAGGCTCGCCATTAGAACGGGTGCCAATCAACAACCGCTCAGGCACGGTCGGTTTAGGCGTGACCACCGGCTCGATTCTTGGCGCTGGCTGTTGTTCCATCTCCGGTACGGTCTCAGGCTCAGGCTCAGAGCGGTCAACCTCAGCAGCCTTGCGTTCCTGATCCAGGGACATCTCCAGGTCTCTGGGCACGAACGCAGGCCCATATTCACGGCCAACACCTGCCGCGTCTCCCGAACTGCCGGCCTTTGCATCCCCGCCAGTCCTGCCCAAGATCGAAACGATGTTCGAATTCTCCGCCCCAGCCTGCACCGAGCGCACCCGAATCGCGTGATCCCCCAAGCTCAGCTGATCAGCGGGTGCCGCATCATCGAACAGGCTGACTACCCCCTGATAACCCAGCGCGATATGCCAAACCGCAAAATCCTCCGGCACCTGCAGTGGCGGTCGTACCACGCCCATCGGTAGCGCAATCGGCGTGAGCACCGCCTCCTTGCCCGGCTCGTTGGTCCAGAAGGTAAAGATCGCCGCCTGCCAGGCGATCTCGAAATAGCCTTCGGCCAGGCTCTCCAAGGCCCGATCTAGCTCGCGCCATTGCTGCTCCGGCAGGTTCACCACCGAGCGCGAGGTCACCGCCCGCTGCAACTGTGCCCACCAATAGCGCCGATCAAAGGTCAACCCGCGCACATCGCCGCGATTGGGCGCGAAGCCCTGAGTGAGATGCGCCAGCCCGTCGCGCACCCGATCGTTCGCCTTGTCCAGATGCGCCGGATTCTGCTGCGCAAATTTGCATTCATCAGGTTGTAGCCATGACCGCTCACAGCTGGCATCTTACAGGCGATGTAGCGTTTATGAACACTCATAAGGCGGCGCCACGGCATTGCCGAGCGCGATGGAGATCAAGAGGATGACATTGAAGACAAACAGCGCTTCCCGTCCGCGCGCTCAGACGCTCGCCAACGCAGCCGCGCTCGCGTTGTTGCTGCAGATCCCAGCGTTAGCCTTCGGCGACGACGACAAGGACCCGATCCCCAAGGTTGGTAGCTGCCCGGTCGGGTATCGCACCAGCGGCAACTACTGCATCCCGCTGCAGAGCACCGACAAGGAGGTCATCATCAAGCTGGAGTATTGCCCTTCTGGTTACCGCACCAGTGGGAATTACTGCATCAAGCAGAAATAAGTGTTCGATCAAGATCGATTGCGACCGAGGGATCGCAAGACATGCCGAGTGCTGAACGGATTCAGGTAGTGCCCTATCAGGCCATCTCCGCAGTCAGGAGACTAATAAGCTCCCGCTTACGCTCTTCAGACAGTCGCCGAATGCGCGCAACAATGTCATCCATACTCATCTGGTCATAATGCGCAGCCAAGGCATTGGCGATCGGTGCTAGATCGGCGCTTTCCGCCGCCGTGAGGCGATCAGGCGGGGTCTCCAAGGCCTTCAGCAGGAACTCAGTTTCGGGCTTGCTGAGATTGCCGATGTCCTCAGTCGCCGGGAACTGGCTGCGCCATGCGGCCAGACGTCCAAGGCGGGCCTCGTTGTCCAAGGCTTGCCGGCGCAGCGCAAGGGCTTCGCGAAGGGCCTCGACCTGCTCGCGATGCGCCTCGGCCAGATAGCCCGGTGCTGCAGCCAGCTCCTTCTCAATGCGATCACAGTCGGCAGCAGTGGCCTTGGCAATGGTGCTGGTCAGCTGCTGGCGTGGCTTGATCCAGTCCTCTGATCGCCGTTGTGTCGCTTGGACCCGCTCTTTGGCCAGCGCCTGATAGAGCGCGGCCATCTCCCAGGCCGGCTCGATCTCCTGCTGCTCGAAGTCTTCCGTCAGCTTCGCCAGTTGATCGCTGATCTGCTGTTGCAACAGTTCCTGTTGGCGCTCGGGCGAGACATCATCCGCAGTCCAGGCGGCGCTGTCAGCGATCACGCGCTGCAGCTGCACGGCCAGATCATTGATGTCACTCAGATCCGGCGTCTCGACAAAGATGTTGCGCAGCCGGTTGACATGAACCATCGCTTCGCGCACGGCTTCTTCGCTCTGCAGGCTCAGACTGTAGACCGCGCTGAGCTGCTTGTTCTGGTCCTCTAAGACCTTGCGGAGCTGTTGCTGTCGATGCTCGATGGCCTTGATCCGCGCGTTGATCTCGGCCTCCCCGAGCACCGACTGGGTCTTCTTGATGCCCTCGATCAATGCATCGCCTTTCGCGATCCCATCGCGCAGCTCGCGCACCGGCGTCGAGCTATTTGGCTCGGTCTGGCGCGGATAGTCGTCGCTTTCGTTCAGGATCAGGATG
>PWTO01000016.1 GCA_003562815.1 Chromatiaceae bacterium
AAGCCAAGGGGGTTTACACCTTCTTCGAACACATGCGCTGGACCAAGTACATCGCCCTCGGCTATGTCGCCAGCATCCTGGTTCACTTCATCGTCAACTTTTGGACCTTCTCGATCCCCGTGAAGGGTTGAGAGACCGCAGTAGACACCGGCTAGCAACCTCAGCTCCAAACACTGCGCGCCGTGCTCTATTTCATCGTCTTATTCACCCTGCTTGCGGGCTTCTGGCTGTTGCTCTCGGGGCAATGGCATAACCCGCTGCTGCTCGCGTTTGGGCTGGCCTCGTCGCTGTTTGCGGCCTGGATTGGGGCGCGCCTCAATCAGGCCGGTCCGGCGGGGCCTGGCCCGGTGCTGCTGTTGCGCCTCCCCGCGTATCTGGTCTGGCTGACGCGCAAGGTGGTGCGTTCGAACATCGATGTCGTCAAGTGCATTTGGAAACCCACTCAGTATCCGATCAGCCCGACCCTGCGGCGCCTTCCAACGCTGCAGCGTACGGCGATCGGGAAGACCATCTATGCCAATTCCATCACCCTGACGCCGGGCACCGTGGCCGTCGAGGTCACCGAGACGGAGATCCTTGTGCATGCACTGACGCAGGCGGCGCTTGAGGAACTCGCCGCCGGCGAGATGAATCGCCGGGTGCAACAGGTCGAAGGGGGTGCGCGCTGATGTACGCGATGGCGGCGCTCGGCATCCTGGTGGTGATTGGCATCGCGCTCGCGCGCGCCTTTCTTGGCCCAACGATCTATGATCGCATCTTGGCCGTTAACATGATCGGCACCAAGATCGTGTTGCTGATCGCCGTGCATGGATTCCTCACCGATCGTCCCGAGTTCCTGGACATTGCCATCGTCTACGCGCTGATCAATTTCATTGGTATCATCGCGGTGTTAAATCTGGTGCAACGGGGCTCGAACAACGCCCACACGGAGGACCCTTGATGGCGCTACCGCTCGACGCCCTGAGTTTGATCCTGCTGCTCGGCGGGGTGTTCCTGGGCATCTCCGGGGCGCTCGGCATGATCCGTTTCCCGGACTTTTTCACCCGCCTGCATGCCGCCGGCGTGACCGACACCCTGAGTGCTGGGCTGATCCTCTCGGCGCTCATGCTGCAAGCCGGGCCCACCCTGATCAGCGTCAAGCTGCTGTTCGTGCTCCTGCTGCTCTGGTACACCAGCCCGATCGCCAGCCATGCCGTTGCGCTCGCTGCGGTGCGCAGCGGACTCCGACCGCACCTTGCCGAACCGGAGACCTCATCATCGAACACCTGATCGACATCGTCCTGCTGACCTTTTTGGTCGCCACCGCCATTGCGATGGTGCGCATGCGCAGCCTGCTCGCGGTGGTGATGCTCGCCGGCATCTACAGCCTGATCAGCGCCGGTCTGTTCCTGATCATGGATGCGGTCGATGTCGCCTTCACCGAAGCGGCGGTTGGCGCCGGTCTCTCGACGGTCTTGCTGCTCGGCACCCTGGCGCTGACGGGTTGTCGGCAAGTCCAGCGTCAACATTCGCCGATGCTGCCGCTCGCGGTGGTGAGTATCACCGGTGTGGTGCTCATCTGGGGCACCCAGGACATGCCGCACTTTGGCGATCCGCAGGCACCGGTTCACCATCATGTAGCGCCTCGCTACATCGAAGCGGCCCCCAAGGAGGTCGGTGTGCCAAACATCGTGACCGCAGTGCTCGCGAGCTACCGTGGCTTCGATACCCTGGGCGAGACGGCGGTGGTGTTCACCGCCGGTGTGGGCGTGCTCGCGTTGCTCGGCATCCGCCGGCGCCGGCGCGCGGGCGAGCACAAAGAGCGACAGCAATGAGCCAGGATATCATCCTGAAGGTGAGCGCTAAGCTGCTGATTCCGTTCATCCTGCTGTTCGCGCTCTATGTCCAGTTCCATGGCGATGATGGTCCAGGGGGCGGCTTTCAGGCCGGCGTGATCTTTGCGACGGGCATCATCTTGTATGCGCTGGCCAATGGTACCGAGCGTGCGATGCGCCTGATCCCGCCGGGCGTACTCAGACCGCTCTCCGCGCTCGGTGTGCTGCTCTACGGCGGCGTTGGCCTCGTCTCGATGGCCTTAGGCGGTGAATTCCTCAACTATGAGGTGCTCGCGCATGATGCCGCACACGGGCAACATGTCGGGATCTTGCTCATCGAGGCCGGCGTTGGCCTCACCGTGGCCTCGGTCATGTTGATGATCTTCTATAACTTCGCCACGCGCGGCGATTGAGCACGATCACCTGCAGTCTGGGGAGCGTCGGATGGCATTGCTCGTTTACTACAACTACTACGTCGTCTTTTTCTTGATGATGGCCGGCTTCTATATGGTCATCGCGCGCGGCAACCTGATCAAGAAGATCGTCGGCCTCAACATCTTCCAGAACTCGGTGTTCTTGCTCTACATCTCGATGGGCAAGGTCAGCGGCGGCACCGCGCCGATCCTGCTCGCCGAGGGCGGCCACTACTCAAACCCGCTGCCCCATGTGCTGATCCTGACCGCCATCGTTGTCGGCATTGCCACCACCGCGCTTGGACTTGCCCTGGTGGTGCGCATCAAAGAGGCCTATGGCAGCGTCGAGGAAGACGAGATCTACGCTCAGGACAAGGACGCGTGATCGCCAACAATCTGCCCGCATTGCTGGTGGTGCTGCCACTGCTTGGCGCTCCCTTGTGTCTGCTCTTCGGTCGCAGTCGCTTGGCGTGGCTGATCGCGACCCTGATCGGTTGGCTTGGCTTGGCCATCAGCGTCGCCCTGCTGCTGCGCGTGCGCGATGGCAGTGTGTTGCACTATGCCTTCGGCGGCTGGGCCGCGCCCTGGGGAATCGAGTATGTGGTCGATCCCCTCGCCGCGTTCGTCCTGGTGACGGTGTCCTTGATCGGTGCCTTGGTCTTGCCCTATGCCTGGCGCAGTATCGAGCGCGAGATCGAGCCCGAGCAGCAAGCCTTGTTCTTTCCGCTGCTGTTGCTCTGCCTGGCCGGGCTGCTCGGCATCGTCATCACCGGCGATGCCTTCAATTTGTTCGTCTTCCTTGAGATCAGCTCACTCTCGGCCTATGCCCTGATCAGCCTTGGGCGCGACCGCCGCGCGCTCATGGCCTCCTATCAGTACCTGATCATGGGCACCATCGGGGCGACCTTCTTGATCATCGGCGTCGGCCTGCTCTACAGCCTGACCGGCACGCTGAACATGGCCGATATCGCCGAGCGGATCCTGCCGCTCACAGCGAAAAACACGCTGCGCACGGCCTATGCGTTCATCACCGTTGGACTGGCCTTAAAGCTGGCCATGTTCCCGCTGCATCTGTGGCTGCCCAACGCCTACGCCTACGCCCCATCGGCGGTCTCGGCCTTTCTGGTCGCGACTGCCACCAAGGTCGCGCTCTACGCGATGATCCGCTTCATCTACTCGGTCTTCGGGGTCGAGTTCACGGTGGCGCAGATGCACGAAGATTGGCTGCTGATCCCCTTCGCGGCGGCCGGGGTGCTGATCGCCTCGATCGTCGCGGTGTTCCAGCACGATATCAAGCGCATGCTGGCCTATTCCTCGGTGGCTCAAATCAGCTACATGCTGCTTGGCATCGGGATGTTCAGCGTCGCAGGACTGACCGCGAGCCTGATCCATTTTTTGAATCATGCGTTGATCAAGGGCGCGCTGTTTTTCGCCCTCGGGGCGGTGTTCTACCGCATCGCAAGCACCGATATCGATGCCATGGCCGGGATCGCGCGGCAAATGCCCTGGACCATGGCGGCCTTCGTGCTCGGCGGCCTGAGCCTGATGGGCGTGCCGCCGACGGTCGGCTTTATCTCCAAGTGGTATCTGATCCTGGCTGCTATCGACAAGGGTTGGTGGCTGCTGGTGATGCTGGTGCTGGCCAGCTCGCTGATCTCGGTGATCTATATCTGGCGCGTGATCGAGGCGGCCTACTTCAAAGAGCGCCCGGCGGCCGCCCCGAGTGTGCGTGAGGCACCGCTGGCGCTGCTGATTCCGACCTGGTTGTTGGTCGCGGCGAACCTCTATTTTGGCGTCGATGCGGCGCATACCGCTGGCCTCGCCGGCGAGATCGCGGTGCGCTTGATGGAGACGCCCTGATGGATCTCCAGGCGGCGCGGATTGCCCTCGCGCTGGCGCTGCCCTTTCTGGGCGCGCTCGGCATCTGGCTGAGCGGAAGAACGCCGAATCGCCGCGAAGCGGTGACGCTGAGCGCCGCCATCGCACTGCTGCTCACGGTTTTGAGTCTGCTGCCGGCGGTGCTGGCCGGCGAGCGCCCAGCCTGGACCTTTGGCGAGCTGGTCCCTGGATTGGCGATTGCGTTCCGGGTCGAGCCATTGGGGATGATCTTCGCGCTGGTTGCCGCGCTGCTCTGGCCGATCAACTCGCTCTACTCGATCGGCTATCTGCGTGGCAACGCAGAGAAGCATCAGACGCGCTTTTACATCTTCTTCGCGCTGGCGCTGTTCGCAACCATGGGCATCGCGTTCGCGGACAACCTGATCACGCTGTTCATCTTCTACGAATTCCTGACCTTTTCGACCTATCCGCTCGTCACCCACAAGGGCAACGAGGCCGCGCGCACCGCCGGGCGCGTCTATTTGGGCATCCTCATCACGACCTCGATCGGCCTGCTGCTGCCGGCGATCATCTGGACCTGGTCGCTCACCGGCACCACCCAGTTCAGGGAGGGCGGCATCCTCGGGGGGTATCTCGACGGGCCACTGTTGGGGCTGTTGCTGTGTTTGTTCATGTTCGGCATCGGCAAGGCGGCCTTGATGCCGATCCATCGCTGGCTGCCGGCGGCGATGGTCGCGCCAACACCGGTGAGTGCGCTCTTGCATGCGGTCGCGGTGGTCAAGAGCGGCGTCTTCACCGTGGTCAAGGTGCTGCTCTATACCTTTGGCATCGAGACCCTACAGGGCCAATCGGCGGCTGACTGGCTGCTCTACATCGCCAGCTTTACCATCGTCGTCGCCTCGATCGTCGCCTTGCGCCAGGACAATCTGAAGCGGCGCCTGGCCTACTCCACCATCAGCCAGCTTTCGTATGTGATCCTCGCCGCCGCCATCCTCGCGCCGTTGTCGCTCGTCGGTGCCGCGCTGCATATCGCTGCCCATGCCTGCGGCAAGATCACCCTGTTCTTCGCCGCCGGTGCCATTCATACCGCCGCGCACAAGACTCAGGTCTCGCAGTTGCGCGGCATCGGCTGGCGCATGCCCTGGACCATGGGCGCCTTCGCCATCGGCTCGCTGTCGATGATCGGCGTGCCGCCTGCGGCCGGCTTCCTCTCCAAGTGGTACATGCTGGTGGGCGCGTTCGAGATGCAGCAGTTCCTGGCGGTCGCCGTGATCATCCTCTCGACGCTGCTGAACGCGGCCTATTTCGTGCCCATCGTCTTCAGCGCGTTCTCAACGCCACGCCCGGATGACGCGGCGACGCATGGCGAGGCACCGCTGCCGATGGTCATCGCGCTGTGCACCACGGCGGCACTGACGCTGCTGCTGTTCCTGTTCCCGCGGATACCGCTGCAGCTCGCTGAACAGATGGTTGGGTATGCCCCATGAGTGAGAAGACGCATTGGCTCTATCGCCCCGAAAACCGCCCAAAGCTGTGGACGCTACTGCTGTCGATCCTGGCGCTGGCGTTGCTCGCGGACGCGTTCATGCACCATCACCGTCATTTTTCCAACCAGGCCTTTGCGCTCGATACCGCCTTCGGTTTCTACGCCTGGTTCGGCTTCATCACCTGCGCGGCGATGGTGGCCGTGGCGAAGCT
>PWTO01000101.1 GCA_003562815.1 Chromatiaceae bacterium
ATAAAAGAAGCGGGCGTTGATGCCGATGCAGGCGTTGGCATCGGCGTGGCCGAAGCCGCCCGCGGGCTGCTCGTGCATCGCGTCCGCATCGCGGCTGGCCGGGTCGAGCAGGATCAGATCCTGGCCCCAACCGAGTGGAATTTTCACCCCAAGGGCGTGGTCGCTCAGGGGCTCGCTGCGATCGCGCGCGGCGGTGCTAAGGGGCCGGAACTCGAACGCCTAGCCCAGCTCTACATCACCGCCGTCGATCCCTGTGTCGATTACCAATTTTCTGTATCCTGACAGTCAAAGTCCGTCATCTTCTTCTGAACGCCGCCGGCGTCGCTCAGCCCCTTCGGGTCACCGCCTATGTGTCTTGCCATTCCCGCCCAGATCCTTGCGCTCGATCCGGCAACCGACGTCGCTACCGTCTCGCTTGGTGGTGTGCGCCGGCCCGTCTCCCTGGCGCTGATCGAGGATGCCGAGGTCGGCGATTTCGTCCTCGTCCATGTCGGCTATGCGTTGAACAAGATCAGCGCCGAGGAGGCCGAGCGCACGCTGGCCATGATGCGCGAGATCGGCGAACTCGCTGATCAGGCGGCCGAGCTGGCCGATCAGGAAGCCGAATCGATCGATCAAACCCATCAGGCCGATCAGGCCACCGAGCTGGACGCCACCCACTCAGAGCATGCCGCCAACTCGGAGCCGGGCCGATGAAATACATCGATGAATTCCGCGACGGCACTCTGGCGCGGGGGCTGGCCCGGAGCATCAGCGCCGAGGCCGATCCCGCTCGGACCTATCGGCTGATGGAGTTCTGCGGCGGTCATACTCACGCCATCTTCCGCTATGGGGTCCAGGACCTGATGCCGGCCAATGTCCGCTTCGTGCACGGCCCTGGCTGTCCGGTCTGCGTGCTGCCGATGGCGCGCATCGATCAGGCCATCGCCATGGCCGTCGAACACGGGGTCACACTCTGCACCTACGGCGACCTGATGCGCGTGCCGGCCAGCGAGCGCAAGAGCCTGCTCAAGGCCAAGGCCGAGGGCGCCGACATCCGCATGATTTACTCGACCCAGGACGCGCTGACCATCGCGCGCAAGGCGCCGGAGCGACAGGTCGTGCTGTTCGCGATCGGCTTCGAGACCACCACACCGCCGACGGCGGTCGCGCTCAAGACCGCGCGCGCCGAGGGGCTCGAGAACTTCTCGGTCTACTGCAATCATGTCCTCACGCCGGCCGCGCTCGGTACTATTCTGGCCGCCGCCAAGGAGACCTCCGGCGACAACGCGGGCGTACAGCTCGATGGCATCCTCGGCCCCTCGCATGTCAGCACGGTGATCGGCAGCCGGCCCTATGAATGCGTGCCAGCCGAGTTCGGCAAGCCGGTGGTGATCGCCGGTTTCGAGCCGCTGGATGTGATGCAGAGCGCGCTGATGCTGATTCGCCAGATCAACCAGGGCCAGGCGCGGGTCGAGAACCAGTACACGCGCGCAGTGACCCGCGACGGTAACCTGAAGGCCCAGGCATTGATGGCGGAGATCTTCCGCCCGCGCGAGACCTTCGAATGGCGCGGGCTCGGTTTCCTGCCGGGGAGTGCGCTGCGCATCGCCGAGGCCTATGCCGAGTTCGATGCCGAGCAACGCTTCCCGGTCGCGTCGAACACCAGCCGCGAGATCAAGGGCTGCGAATGCCCGAGCGTGCTGCGCGGTGTGATGGAGCCGACCGACTGCAAGCTCTTCGGCACCGTCTGCACGCCGGAGAATCCGATGGGTGCCTGCATGGTTTCCTCGGAAGGGGCCTGTGCCGCCTATTGGAGCTACGGGCGGTTTCGGCAGCCGCCGGCGGCCGCGAGCGTGGACGCCGCCTGATGGCCCGCCATGACACCCAACAGACGCCGGCGCCGCGCCGTTTCGCCGGCCGACTCGATCTCGAGCACGGCACCGTGGATATGAGCCACGGCAGCGGAGGGCGCGCGATGGCGCAGCTCATCGACGAGCTGTTTCGCGTACATCTGGAGAACGCCCTGCTGGCGCAAGGCAATGATCAGGCGCTGTTCGAGCCGCCGCCCGGCCGCCTGGTCGCGAGCACCGATGGCCATGTGATCTCGCCGTTGTTCTTTCCGGGCGGCGATATCGGCGCGCTGGCGGTACACGGCACCGTCAACGATGTGGCCATGGCCGGCGCCCGTCCGCTCTATCTGACCGCGAGCTTCATCCTCGAAGAGGGGCTGCCGCTGGCCGATCTCGAGCGCATCGTCGCCAGCATGGGGGGCGCTGCCCGTGCGGCCGGCGTGCAGGTGATCGCGGGCGACACCAAGGTCGTCGAGCGCGGCAAGGGCGATGGCTGCTTCATCTCGACCACCGGGATCGGCGTGGTGCCGGACGGCATCCAGATCAGTGGCGATCGTGCCCGACCCGGCGATGCGATCCTGGTCAGCGGCAGCATCGGCGACCACGGCGTCGCTATCCTCTCAAAACGCGAGAACCTTGGTTTCGAGACCGAGATCGCCTCCGACAGCCAGTCACTGAATGATCTTGTGGCCGCGATGATCGAGGCCGTGCCGGACATCCATTGCCTGCGCGATCCGACCCGCGGTGGCTTGGCAACCACCCTCAACGAGCTGGCGCTGCAATCGCGGGTCGGGATGCAGCTCCGCGAGCCCGCGATCCCGGTCCGTGCCGAGGTCAGCGCTGCCTGCGAGCTGCTTGGGCTCGATCCCCTCTATGTCGCCAATGAAGGCAAGCTGATCGCGATCTGCGCCGGCGATCGGGCCGAGACCCTGCTCGCGGCGATGCGCGCCCATCCCAAGGGCCGGGAGGCGGCGATCATCGGCCAGGTGGTCGCCGACCCGCATCAGTTCGTGCAGATGGAGACCGCGTTCGGCGGCAGCCGCATCGTCGATTGGCTGGCCGGCGAGCAACTGCCGCGCATTTGCTGAGCCGCAGCGCCGGCTCAGCGCAATGAACTCAGCAGGCGCACCACGTCCATGCTGGCAGTGAAAAAATCATCCCCAGGGTTAGCTTTGCAGTGGTCCAGGGTACGCCGCATCAGGGTGTCGATCCCGGAACCGCTGAGCACATCCTCATCAAGCGCCAGGTTGAGCCCGGAGACAAAGCCGCTCGCCCAGTCTTGATAGCGCTGATACTCGGCTGGCTCGCCGGCGTCGGCGGCGGTACTGGCCTGCGCGTACTCGGCGCAACCGCGCACCCCGGAGCCCCAGAGCGTCGGCTTCAGTGCAAACGCGCCGTGACTGCTCCCGGCGAGCAGTAAAACCAAGAAGAAGCGGCCCAAGCGGGACATTGAATGCCGCCCTCCCCTGTGTCGAACTGGTAACATCTGTAATTTTTCGCCAGCGTTCGGCTGGTCTTTGCGAGGTTTGATCTGTCGATGCGTGTCTTGATGATTTCGGACGTCTACTTCCCCCGCGTCAACGGGGTATCGACGTCTATTCAGACCTTTGGCCGTGAACTTGTCGCCAAGGGGCATCAAGTGACGCTGATCACGCCGAGCTATGGCGTGGAGATCCCGGACCCGTTGGACCCGTTCGAGATCATTCGCATTCCGTCGCGCTACCTCCCGTTCGATCCCGAGGATCGCATCCTGCGTTGGGGGTTGTTGCGCGGCCATCGCAAGACCTTGCGCGCGCAACGCTTCGATCTGGTTCATATCCACACCCCTTTCATTGCCCACTACGCCGGGTTGGCGCTGGCGCGTTGGCTCTCGATACCGGTGGTGGAAAGCTATCACACCTTCTTTGAACAGTATCTGGATAAGTACATCCCCCTGGTGCCTGGGGCCTGGCTGCGCTTCGCCGCGCGGCACTTCTCGGCGGCCCAATGCAATGATGTCGATGCCATCGCAGTGCCCTCGCAGGTGATGCTCGAGGTGCTTGCCCGCTATGGCATCCAGCGTCCGGCCGAAGTGGTGCCGACCGGGATCGATCTGGGAAAATTCAGCCAAGGCGACGGTGAGCGCTTTCGCCAGCGCTGGGGGATTGCCAGCGAGCGCCCGCTGCTGGTCCATGTCGGGCGTCTGGCCTTCGAGAAGAACTGCGACTTTTTGCTGCGCATGTTGGTACAGGTCAAGGCCCAGGTGCCGGACGTGCTGTTGGTGATCGCCGGCGCTGGCCCCGCCCTGAAACGCCTACTAAGACTCTCGCGTCGGCTTGGGCTGCGGGAGCAGGTGCTGTTCACCGGCTACCTGGCGCGCGATGGCTCGCTCGAAGACTGTTATAGCGCGGGTGAGGCCTTCGTCTTCTCCTCGCTGACCGAGACGCAGGGGCTGGTGCTGCTGGAGTCGATGGCGCTGGGCACGCCCGTGGTCGCGATCGCCGAAATGGGCGCGCGCGAGGTGCTGTGCGATCAAGAGGGGTGCCTGATCGCACGCAATGACGAGGGCCATTTCGCCGAGCAGTGTGTGCGGCTACTGCGCGAGCCCGCGCTGCGTGCTCAGCTCGCCGCCCGCGCGCGCGCCTATGCCCGTGGCTGGTCCGCACCGGTGCTGGCCGAGCGCATGCTCGATTTCTACGCCGGCGCCTTGCTGCGCGCCGAAGCGGCGAAGGAACGCCCGGCACAGGATAAGGTCGGCGTTGCTAATGCCGCCACAGGGTTGCCGCCCAGCATCGATGCATTAGACCCAGAGAACGAACCCAAGCGGAGCCTATCATGAACACCCAAGACGTCCTCGACGCCTTCGAGCTGCTTGACGACTGGGACGCGCGTTACGAATTCATCGGCGAACTCGCGCGCGAGCTGGTCCCGGTGCGCGACGACGAGCGCCAAGAGGCCAATCTGGTGCCCGGCTGCAACACCCGCACCTGGCTCACTGCCGGTCCGCAGCCTGGCGATCCGGGGCGGATCGAATATCGCGCCGATGCCGAGACCCCGCTGGTACGCGGCTTAGTGGCGCTACTGCTGGTGCCCTTCCAGCATCGAACGCCGCAGCAGGTGCTCGCGACCGATCCCGGCGACTACATCGCTCGCCTCGGGCTGGCCGAGCACCTGAGCGCCAACCGTCAAGCCGGTATGGAGCATTTCATCGAGCGCGTCTATCGGCTCGCGCGCGAGGTTCGGGGGTCCGGCGTATCTTAGGCTGACGACTTGATTGCATCCAGCACGCGGTCGAGGCGTTCGCGGACCTGCGCGGCAAGCTCGCGAACCTGGGGATTATCGACTAACCCGAGGACGGTCAACGGGTCCATGAACAGCACCTGCACGTCGCCCTCATCGTCGACGCGCACGACGACATTGCAGGGCAGCAGCGCGCCGATCTGCGGCTCGGCGCTGATCGCCTGGTGGGCTAAATCGGGCTTGCAGGCGCCGAGAATGCGATAGGGGGCTTGGTCCACACCCAGCTTGCCGTTCAGGGTCTTGGCCACATCGATGTCGCTGAGCACACCGAAGCCTTCACCTTTTAGCGCCTGGGTGACGCGCTCGATGGTCTCATCGAAGCCGCTGCTGACCTTGGTCGATACGCTGTACATCGTTTGAGTTCTCCTGCTGGCTGTTGGGTCACCCTGAACGTGGGGCTGATGCGCTCGATTTGCGAATCATCTGGAGTGAGAAAAACCATGTCGATTGAAAAGGCGCACGCGGTGTCTTCGGGGCCTGGGCCTGAGACCGGACTGCTGTGGGGATTGTTGCGTCCACTGCTGTTTCGACTCGATGCAGAGCGGGCGCATGGCCTTGCGCTGAGACTGGCCGCGCGTTGGTCAAGGCACTTCAGCGGCCAGCTTGGCGCCTCGGATGTGGCACGGGCTCCGGCGTTAGGGATCGAGAGGATGGGACTGCGCTTCCCGAATCCGATCGGGCTGGCGGCCGGGCTCGACAAGGATGCCGAGGCGGTGCCGCTGTGGCAGCGCCTGGGGTTCGGCTTCGTCGAGGTCGGCACGGTCACGGCCCTGGCCCAACCGGGCAATCCGCGTCCGCGTCTGTTTCGACTGCCGGGCGATGCGGCGTTGATCAACCGCATGGGCTTCAATAACGCCGGTGCCAAGGCGATGGCGGAGCGCTTGACGCGGCTGCGTGAACGAGCACTCCTGCAGGTGCCGCTCGGGGTCAATCTGGGCAAGTCCAAGGTGACGCCCCCCGAGCAGGCGGCGAGCGATTACCGGCGCAGTTGCGCCTTGCTCGCCGAGCTGGCCGATTATCTCGTGGTCAACATCTCGAGCCCGAACACGCCCGGGCTGCGGGATCTGCAAACCACCGAGCAGGTCCGCGAGCTGGTGGAGGCGGTGCAGGGGCCGAACCAACGCCTGCGCAACCCGCGACCGGTGTTGTTGAAGCTGGCCCCGGATCTGGCCGATGCGGACGCCATCGCCTGTGCCGAGACGGCGATCGATGCCGGGTGCGCCGGTCTGATCCTGACCAATACGACGATCCGCTTCGAGGGGCTCAACACCTCGACCGAGGGCCTGAGCGGCGGCTTGTCGGGACGACCCTTGTTCGCGCGCAGCACCGAATTGCTCGGGCAGGTGCGCCAGGCATTGGGCGCCGGGCCGGTGCTGATCGGCACCGGAGGCATCTTCGCGCCCGAGGACGCGGCCGCGAAGCGCGCGGCGGGCGCCGATCTGGTCCAGCTCTATACCGGACTGATCTATCGCGGCCCCGGGCTCGTGCGGCAGCTCTTGGCCGAGCGGCGGCCCGAGCAGCCATGCTCATGGCCATGAGCACTGGAGGCGATCGGCCTTGGTCCCCACCCTGTCACCTCCACTCATCAACCGAGCAAGACCATGCAGGATCGACCCCAAATCAAGACCGCCCTGCCCAAGCAGCGCTATCAAATCGGCGACCATACCGCAACGCTCCTGGGCGAGATCGAGACCGATGATGAGCGCCGCTATCGGTTCATCCTGGCGCTGGTGCCCATGGGCGAGCAGGAGCCGGTGCTCTACGTGACCAGCGAGCAGGCACCTGCGGAGCGGCGCTCCGAAGGCGCCTATGACCTGCGGGTGATCAGCGCCAGCCTGACCGATGTCCTCGATACCGCTGACCGTTGGCAGCGCCTGGATCAATTCGCCGAGCAGGCGCTCGATCTTGCGCAACAAGTGCTGGGGTTGCGCAACCAGCAGGTGGTCAAGCTGATGTGATCCCAGCGTGCGCTGCATGACAACCAAAGCGTGTTCGTTGAATTAGCAAACCGGGGTGCTCGGTCATGACCCATGTTCTTCCGTCGCTCACTGGCCCACTCCAGATCGGGCGTTGGCCACGAGGGTTGGCCTGGCTGTGTCTGTCACTCCTGCTCGTCGGTTGCGAGCGGGACGCCCATCAGCGCGTTCTGGCGTTGCACGGCTCGACCATGGGCACGAGCTACAGCGTGCAGCTCGTCGCCCCGCCCGCCGAGCTGGATCGCAACGCGCTGGCCGAGCAAATCGACGCGCGGCTGGCGGACATCGACGGGTTGATGTCCACCTATCAGGCCAGCTCGGAGCTTTCGCGCTTCAACAACAGCCGTACCACCGACTGGTTCCCGGTCTCGCCGGAGCTGGTCGCGGTGATCGAGGCCGCGCGGGCGGTGAGCGAGGCGAGTGCCGGAGCCTTCGATGTCAGCGTCGGACCATTGGTGAACCTCTGGGGGTTCGGGCCGGCACCGAGCGCTGACGACATCCCGACCGCAGACGAGATCCAAACCGCGCTGGCGCGGGTCGGCTGGCGTCAGCTCGAGGTGCAAGCGCAGCCGCCGGCGTTGCGTAAGTCCCGACCAGACCTCTATGTCGATCTCTCCGCCATCGCCAAGGGTTACGCGGTCGATCAACTTGCGGGGCTGATCGAGGCGCAGGGTCTCATCGACTACCTGGTCGAGATCGGCGGCGAACTGCGCGGGCGCGGGGTCAACGGTCGCGGTGCGCCTTGGCGGATCGCGATCGAACGCCCCGATGCGAACCAGCGCGCGGTGTTCCAGGTGGTCGCCTTGCGCGACCTCGGTATGGCAACCTCGGGCGGTTACCGGAATTTCGTCGAGATCGATGGCCAGCGCTATTCGCATACCATCGATCCCGCCAGCGGGCGACCGGTCAGTCATCGGCTGGCCTCGGTGACCGTGTTGGCGGATGAGTGCATGCAGGCCGACGCCTGGGCCACCGCGCTGCTGGTGCTCGGACCCGAGCGCGGCCTGGCGTTGGCCGAACAGCGGGGGCTGGCCGCGCTGTTCATCGAGCACGCGCGCGAGGCGTCCGCTGGGGAGGCGTTCGTCACCCAGGCCACGGCGGCTTTTGCTGCGCAGGCCACCGCGCCGTGAAGCACCAAACGCCCCTGCCGTGCTAAGCGTCGCCGACCGTTATCTGTTCACCGAGATCGCCAAGGTCTTCTCGGCCATCATCCTGACCCTGCTCATGATCATGGTCAGCATGCTCCTGCTGCGCACCCTCGAGGACATCAACCTGGGTGCCCTCGGCAGCGATGCCGTGCTGCGCTACCTCGGCCTGCAGGTGCTGCGCGACGCCTCCAACTTGCTGCCGCCGGCGTTCTTCATCGCCGCCCTCGTCACCCTTGGCCGCCTCGCCCGCGATAGCGAGCTGATCGCCTTTGGCGCCTGCGGCTTTGGGCCAGTGCGCCTATACCGCGCTTTTCTGCTGTTTGTGGTGCCACTGTCGCTCGTCACCGGCTGGTTTGCCTTAGTCGGCAAACCCTACGCCTCGCTGCAAATACAGATCATCGAAGACACCAAGGGTGAGCGATCCACTCAGATTGCCGGCCTGCGCGCTGGACGCTTTTATCAGCAGGAGGATGGCAACATTACCTTCTACGCCGCCAGTATCGACGACGCCAATCGCTTCGCCGGGATCTTTATCCAGGATCGCCGCGCCGAGGCACCGCGCCTGATCCTCAGTCGCGAAGGCCTCTATCAACGCGACCTGGTCACCGGCGAACAACGCGTCATCCTCGAGGAGGGCCGCCGCTATGACGGTGAGCCTGGGAGCGCCAACTATAGCTTGGCCGAGTTTGAGCGCTACACCTACTTCCTCGCGCCCGAGAATCGGACCAAGATCGAGCGCCGACGCCGTGCCGCACGCCCGACGCGCGACCTGATCGGCTCGCATTCGCTGCTCGACCGCGCCGAGCTGGGACATCGTCTCGCATCCCCGCTCGCGATCTACACGCTCGCGCTGCTCGCCATCCCGCTCACCAGCCTCTCGCCGCGGCAACGCGGGACCGGCCGACTGCTGCTGGCATTCCTCGCCTACTTCGCCTTTTTCAACCTGCAACGTCTCGCCGAGAGCTGGTTCGAGACTGGCGTGACTCCGGCATGGATGGGGGCGCTCTGGTATCAGGTCGCGATTCTGCTGCTGGTCTATCTCAGCCTGGCGCCCGGCTCCTTCTGGTGTCGTCAGTGGCTCGACCGTGTCCGGCGATCGCCGCCTGATGTCGACCCTTGTGAATCACGAAGCCGATTCAAAATATAGACAACAGACGTTCAAAGAGGATGTGGCCTTGACAGAGACCGAACGGCCATGCAACGGTCAGACCTATCGAATCGGCGCGGTCGCCCGTCTCACTGGGATTCCGCCCGACACCCTGCGCGTCTGGGAACGGCGCTATGCGGTGGTGGCGCCGATCCGCTCGGAGGCTGGAACGCGGCTTTACGCCACAGAAGACGTCGGTCGCCTGACGCTGATCAAGCGATTGGTGGATAACGGCGATGCGATCAGCCATGTCGCCGCCCTGACGCTGGCGCAGTTACAGGAGCGCTCGCGCGGTCTCGCGCTCATGCCAAGCGTCGAGACCGATCGGCCACCCTGTCGTGTCGCCGTGCTCGGGCCGACGCTGCCCACCTTGCTGGCGCGTGACGATGCGCGTGTCGTGCCCCTCGGCGAGGGCGTCGAGCTGGTCGGGGCCTTTGAGGACGAGCATCGTTTTCATGCCGCGATCGCCGACCTCAGGGTCGATCTGCTGGTGCTCGAGCGGCCGACGTTGCAGCTCGATCGGATCGCCGAGATGAGCGATATGTTCACCGCCTCCGGCGCCGCGCGAGGCTTGGTGGTCTATGGCTTCGCGGCGCGGGCCGCCATCGAGCGACTCGAATCGCAACGTATTGCCACCAAACGTGCCCCGGTGGATGCGCCCGAGCTTGCACGCTTGTGCGCCGCCCTGCACGGCAGCGAAAAGGCGCCGACGCCGGAGGCGATCCTCGACGGCGTCGATCTGTCCTCCCCGATCCCCCAGCGCTTGTACGACAGCGCGACCCTGGCGCGAATCGCAACCCGCTCGCCGACGATTCGCTGCGAATGTCCGCATCATTTGGTGCAGTTAATCTCGAGCCTGGTCGCCTTCGAGCAGTACAGCCGCGAGTGCGAAAACCGCAACGTCGACGACGCCGCCCTGCATGCCTTCTTGCACGCGGCAACGGCCCACGCCCGTGCGACCATGGAAGCGGCGCTGGCCCGGGTGGTCGAGGCCGAGGGCATCGATATCTGATACGGTCGCTGACTGCTAAACTTTGGCCTCACATGATCGCCTTGGCTGTTTCATCCCGATGATCTCGCTTCTCGACTACGGCGCCGGTAACGTGCGCAGCGTCCGCAACGCCATCGCCAAGCTCGGCTTCGAGCTGACCGATATTCGCCGCCCGGCCGATATCCTCGCTGCCGACTATCTGATTTTCCCAGGCGTCGGCGCATTCGGCGCGGCGATGCAGCGCCTCGATGCACTCGGCTACACCGAACCGCTGAAGGCCTATCTGGCGGCGGATCGCCCCTTCCTCGGCATCTGCATCGGCTTGCAAAGCCTCTTCGAGGGCAGCGAGGAATCGCCCGGCGTCGCCGGGCTCGGGCTGATTCCAGGCCAGGTGCGCCGCTTCGCCGACCCGCAGCTTGCGATCCCGCACATGGGCTGGAACGGCCTGCGGCTGCAACGCGAGGAGGGCCTGCTCGCGGGGCTGGAGCCGCAGCGCTTCTACTTCGTGCATTCCTATCGTGCCGAGGCCACGGCCGAGAACGCCGACTGGACGCTGGCCGAGACCGACTACGGCGGCGCCTTCATCAGCGCGGTCCAGCGCGGACGTGTCGCTGCAGTCCAGTTCCATCCGGAAAAAAGCGGCGCGGCCGGACTCGAGGTGCTGCGCCGTTTCCTCGGCGGCGAGGCCGTGCGGCCACCGGCAGTAGCAGCTTCCGCCGGCGCGAATGCCGAGCCGACGCAACTCGCCAAGCGCGTGATCGCCTGCCTGGATGTGCGCAGCAACGATGCCGGCGATCTGGTCGTCACCAAAGGCGATCAGTACGACGTGCGCGAGTCCGGCGGCGAGGTGCGCAACCTCGGCAAGCCGGTCGAACTCGCGCGGCGCTACTACGAGGAGGGCGCCGATGAGATCACCTTCCTCAATATCACCGCGTTTCGTGATTTTCCGCTCTCGGATCAACCGATGCTCGAGGTCTTGCGCCGCACCTCGGAGAACGTCTTCGTGCCGCTGACCATTGGCGGTGGCATCCGCGCCTTCACCGATGCCGAGGGACATGCTTACAGCGCGCTCGATGTGGCCGGCGAGTATTTTCGCTCCGGTGCCGACAAGATCTCGATCGGTTCCGAAGCGGTCGCCATCGTCGAGGCCGTTCGCGCGCGCGGCGGCGGCGACGGGCGCAGCGCCATCGAGCAGATCGCCCGGGTGTACGGGAATCAAGCCGTGGTGATCTCGGTCGATCCGCGCCGGGTCTATGTCCGCTCGCCGGAGGAGACCGAGCGACCGGCGATCGAGACCGCGCTCCCGGGACCGGACGGCGAGCGCTACTGCTGGTTCCAGTGCACGGTCAAGGGCGGGCGCGAAGGGCGCGATGTGGACGCGGTGGAACTGGCGCGCGTCTGCGAGCAGCTTGGCGCCGGCGAGATCCTGCTCAACTCGATCGATCGCGACGGCACCGGCAGCGGTTTCGACCTGGAGCTGATCGGCGCGGTGCGCGCGGCCGTCGGCATTCCGGTCATCGCCTCGAGCGGCGCCGGCGAGCCCGCGCATTTCTCCGAGGTCTTCGCGCGCACGGGGGCCGAGGCGGCGCTCGCGGCCGGCATCTTCCATCGCCGCGAAGTGCCGATCGCGGCGGTCAAGGCGCAGATGCGCGCGGATCGGATTGCGGTTCGAGACTGAGCGCATGAGCAGCGGATCAGGCAAGGGCGCGCAGGCGCGACTGAGCGGGCATGGCCGGATGCGCCTACTGCTCGCGCCCTTGATGCTCGCGCCCTTGATCCTCACGGGTTTGCTGCTCAGCGGTTGCGCCGGGCTGCCGCCAGGCAGAGCGCCCCTGCCGGAGGGCGTCGATGCCGATGAATTGCTCAGCGAGATTGCCGCCTGCCATCTGCTGCGCGTGGTGCAAAATCGGGATCGGACGGTAACCGATGCGGCAGTGATCGCCGCGCTGGATCACTATGGATTCGAGTTCGATCGAATGATCGACCGCGCCAATGCGCTGGTGCGGATCGCTGCGGGTCGGCCTGCTCAACATGCGCAGATGTACGACCTGGCGCGCACCGCCTGCGCCCGTCTCGCGACCTTGACCGGAGCGGCCTCCGGGCTGGTGCGCTTTGGCGAGGATGGCTCAGTCGATAAGACCTGGCTGTTGGTCGATGGCGAGATCGACGACGGCTTCGCCAACAAGGTGATCGCCCGCCTGCGCGGAGAAAAAGCGGTGGGCTTGGTGATCAACAGCCCCGGTGGCTCCCTCTACGAGGCGCGGCGCCTTGGCCGCTGGTTGCGCGAGAACGGGCTGCCGGTCGGCGTCAATGAACTCTGCACCTCGGCCTGTATCGATGTGCTGGCGGGCGGCATCGAGCGCTATGTGACCACCGACGCGCGCCTGGGCATCCACCAGAGCCGGGTGCCGGCGCCCCTGAGCAGCCACGAGGGTGGGCAGTTCTCGGTAGTGAGCGCAGCGCTCTATCTGCGCGAGATGGGCATCGACTCGAGCATTGCATTAGCCGCTGCCGCAGTACCCAACAACGAGATGTACTGGATCTCGCACGGCGAAGCCCTGGAGACCGGACTCGTGACGAAGGTCGTTGCCAGTTTTTAGCTCGGCTGCTGTTCCCCCACTGAAGGCGGAAAAAACGTGAGCTGCTTATACTTCGATAGCGCCTCGACCACCCCGATCGACCCCGAGGTCGTCGCCGAGATGACCGATGCGCTGCACTCGCTACTCGGCAACCCCTCGGCCGCCGCTCACGGCTACGGGCAGGCGGCAGCGCGCCAAGTCGCAAGCTGCCGTGAACAGATCGCCGATGCCTTCAGTTGCGAGCCCGATGAGGTCGTCTTCACCAGCGGCGCGACCGAATCCGACAACCTCGCCCTGATCGGCATCGCTCGCGCCCATGCCGAGCGCGGTCGGCATCTGGTCATATCCGCCATCGAACACCGCGCAGTCCTCGCCTGCGCCGAGCAGCTCGAGCGCGAAGGTTTCGAGATCTCCCGCGTGCGCCCCGACACCAACGGCGTGGTCCCGCCCGAGGCCATCGCCGCCGCGCTGCGCCCGCAGACCCTGCTGATCTCGGTGATGCACACCAACAACGAGACCGGTGTCCTGCAGCCCATCGACGCCATTGCCGAGGTCGCCGCCGAGGCGGGCGTGCTGTTCCATGTCGATGCCGCGCAGGCTGCCGGCAAAGACGCGATCGATCTCGACGCCACCTCCATCGACCTACTCACCGCCTCCGCGCACAAGCTACATGGCCCCAAAGGCATCGGTTGCCTGATCATCCGCAACCGCCGTCAGCTGCGTCTGGCACCGCTGATGTTCGGCGGCCAGCAGGAGCACGGCTTGCGCCCTGGCACCTTGCCGGTGCATCAGATCATGGGCTTCGCCAGCGCGCTTGCGAAGACCTCAGGTCGGCGTGACGCCGACCGCGCTCAAGTCACCGCCGTGCGCGAGCGTTTCCTGCACACCTTGACCGCCGCTGACATCCCCATCATCCAGCACGGTGCCGAGGCGCCGCGCTCGCCCTACATCCTGGGCCTCTCGATCCCCGGCATTCCCAGCGACGCCCTGATCAATCGGCTTGCCGGCAGCCTCGCTATCTCCTCAGGCTCCGCCTGCAGCTCGGGCACCGTCGAGCCTTCTCATGTCCTGCGCGCCATGGGTGTCGAAGATCACGCGCTTTATGGTGCCTTCCGGGTCAGCTTCGATCGCACTCACCGCATCGAACAGGCCGAGGAGGCCGCACGACTCATCATCGATGCCGTACAACGTCTCCAAGACCTGATGCGCTAATCGCAATGTTTGCGCAAGATGCAAGCCTGGAGTAAGCTGATCGGTGGTTTTGATGTCTAGGGCGACGGCTGCTCAAATCCAGCGTTTACAAGCAGGGAAGCCACGATGCAGCTTAACCGTCAACAGACCAGCTTCGGTCGCCACGAAACCTTCCCGCTGCGGTTCGCCTGGCTGCCCAAGAGCCTGATCGCGCTGCGCGACGACGCCGCCCTGTTCGACCATCCCGAGTCCGCTATGCGCCGCCTTGGTGTCGGGCGCAATATGGTCAACGCCATCCACTACTGGCTGCGAGTCTGCGGGTTGGTCCGCTTCGATGACGCCCCGGCGCGCATCACCCCGCTCGGCGAGACCCTACTTGGGCCGGATGCCGATCCCTATCTCGAAGACGACGCCACGCTCTGGATCATCCACTGGCTGATCGCCGCCAATGCCGAGCTGGCGACCGGTTTTTTCTGGTTCTTCAACCGCTTTGCCGCACCGCGCTTCACCGAGCCCGATATTCTCAGCGCGCTGACCGATTTCGCCGCCGCCGAGCTGCGCCTGAACCGCGCCGCGACTACGCTCAAATCCGACATCTCGACGCTGCTGCGGCTGTATGCCGCCGTGCCCGGGCGCACCGACGAACACCTCGACGCGCTGCTCGCACCGCTCGGTCTCATTGAGGCCGATCCCGAAGGCGGCTACCGCAGCCCGCGCGCGCCACGCCCCTTTCTGCCGCTGGTCGCGCTCGAATTCGCACTCGCGCAGCGCTTCGCCGCCGCGCCCGACCAACCCGCGCTGCCAGTGCGCGGCCTGCTCTACGCCGAGGACGACTGGGCCGCACCGGGCGCGGTGTTCCGACTCAACGAAGACGGTCTCATGCGCCACCTCGATGCACTGCTCGCCGCCTATCCCGGCCGCTATGAGCTGCGCGACACTGCGGGCCTGCATCAACTGTTCTGGCTCGAGCGCGACCAGCGCCCCGAACCGCTCGACGTGTTGAAGCGTTACTACACATAATCCATGAACGACTTGGCTGATCCCGGCTCCGCCACAGCGCCGCTCGCTGACCGCATTCACATCGAATCCGTCTACACGCGCGCCATCAATCTCGCGCGCGATGGCGACACGCTGGAGCTGATCGCCGCCTACCGGCCGACCTCGCGCGCGCGCCAATGCCTGCGCCAGATAGCCGCCGGGCTGAGCGCTGAGCCGAGGCCACGCGCACTCGCTGTCATCGGTCCTTACGGCGTGGGCAAGTCGGCGATGGCGCTGTTTGCCGGTGCCTTGCTGTCCGATCCCGGCAGCGAAGCCCATCGGACCGCCGCGCGCGTCTTACAGTCCGTCGATCCCGAGCTGACCGAGCAGATCAGCCAAGCCCTCAGCGGCACCGCCAGCCATACCACCAGCCGTGGCTACCTGCGCGTCGGCATCAATGGCCTGCCCGATAGCCTGCAGCGCCAGCTCCTGCTTGCGCTCGCGCTCGCCGTCGAGCAAGCCGGGCTGGCTGCCGACCTGCTGATCCGCGACCTGCGCAACGCCATCGACCATCCGGTGCCCATGGACGCCGCCTTGCAACTGCTGCTGCGAGTCCAACGCGCCTGGGCGCATGCCGGCGGGCGCGGCCTGCTGATCGAGATCGACGAGCTGGGCAAATTCCTCGAATACGCCGCCTACCATCCCGAGCAACGCGACCTGCATCTGCTGCAACTGCTCGCCGAGCACAGCCGCAACCCCGAGCCGATCCCGGTGCAGATCCTGGTGCTGCTGCATCAAGCCTTCGAGCACTATGGCGCGCGCCTCGGTCGCGAACTGCGCGACGAATGGCGCAAGGTGCAGGGCCGCTTCGAGACCATCGCCTTCATCGAACCCGCCGAGCAGGCGCTGCGCGTGCTCGCCACCGCCTTTAAGCGCGAGATCGCCCTGCCCGCGCGCACCCAGGCCAGCCTCGAGCGCAGCATCCGGTTGCTTGCCGACGAAGGCGCGCTGCCGCACGGGCTTGACGCCGACGAGGCGACCGCCCTGTGCGCGCGCTGCTATCCGCTGCATCCCGTCAGCCTGCTGTTGCTGCCGACCCTGTGCCAGAAGATCGCGCAGAACGAGCGCACGCTGTTTTCCTATCTCGGCAGCCACGAGCCGTTCGGCCTGCAGGAGCGACTGCGTCGGCTGCGGCTCGGTGATTGGGTCTGGCCCTGGGACCTCTACGACTACTTCGTCCTTAACCAAAGCACCGCGCTCGGCGATGCCGCCACCGACCACCGGTGGGCCGAGGTGGTCACCGCGCTGGAACGGCTCGACGTCACCCCGGATGATCCCAACGACCCCGATGCGTCGGCGCTCATCGCCCTGCTCAAGACCATCGGCCTGTTCAACCTGATCGGTGCTCAGCGCGGCTTCAAGGCCAGCCCGGCGCTGCTCGGGGCACTCTTCGGCAGCCAACTGCCCACGCTCATCGAGCGTCTGCAGGCCGGCTCCAGCATCCACTTTCGCCAATTCAGCCAAGACTACCGCGTCTGGGCCGGCTCCGACGTCGATCTGCGCGCCGCGCTCGCGGAAGCCCTGGCCGCGCAAGCCGGGCGCTCGCTCGCCGACACCCTCAACGCTCTCGCACCGCTGCGCGCCCAGGTCGCGCGGCGCATCACTATCCACACCGGCAACCTGCGCGCTTTCAGCCCGTGTTTTACCGCCGCCGAGCGCTGGCCGCCGCCGGCCGCAGTCAGCGCGCGCGAACTGCCGCTGTGGTTCTATCTCGCCAGCGAGCACGAAGCGACCTCCCCCACCGCCGCGCACGGCGTGCTCGCCCTGTGCGTTTTCACCGAGCGGCTGCGCGAAGCCATCGACGAATGGATGGCCCTGTGCGAGCTGCCCAAACAGCAGGCCGCCCTGCATCAAGACCCAGTCGCCGCGCGCGAGCACCGCGCCTGGCTCAGCCATGCCGAGCAAGAGGCGCACCAGGCCATTCGTGGCCTGATCGCCGCGCCCGAGCAACTGCGCTGGTTCCGCGACGGCATCGAGCAGCCCATCCAGCAGCGCCGCGAGCTGCAAGGACTGCTCTCCGACTGGGCCGCTCGGCGCTATCCCAAGGCTCCGCGCCTCAACAACGAACTGCTCAACCGCGACGCGCCCTCGCCGAGCGCCAACCTCGGGCGCAAACGGCTGATCGCCGCCATGCTCAGCGCCGCCGATCAGCCCGAACTCGGCATCGCCAAGACCCCAGCCGAAAAGAGTCTCTACATCAATCTGCTCGCCGCCACCCGGCTGCATCGCGAAGAACACGGCCGACTCGGTCTCTATGCGCCCGACCCCGAGCAGGATCCCTGCCAAATGCGCCCGTTCTGGGAGGCCATCACCGACAGGCTCGACGAGGGCGGCGAACGGCAAGTGCCGTTGCCCGAACTCTACGAGCGCCTGCGCGGCCCGCCGTTTGGCATCAAGCTCGGCGTGCTGCCGGTGCTGATCATCGCCTACCTGATCGCCCATCAGCGCGATGTGGCGCTCTATCAGGAAGGCGTCTTTTGCGACCGCCTCAGCCTCGAACACGCCGAACTGCTGTGCCGCCGTCCCGAGCTGTTCGCGCTCGAGCGCTTCGATCTCGGCGGCCTGCGCGGCGAGCTGTTCGACCGCTACATCCACAGCGTTGTCGGGCGCGTGCCGGCGGAGGCGACCCTGCTCGACATCGTGCGTCCGCTGGTCGGTTTCATCAACGCGCTGCCCGAGTACAGCCAGCACTGCGCTGGCCTCTCCGCCACGGCGGGTGCCGTGCGCCGCGCCATCAGCCAAGCCGCCAGCCCCGGTGTCTTGCTGTTCGAGGCGCTGCCTGCCGCCTGCGGCAGCGCGCCCGAGGTGCTGAACAGCGATGAGCGCAGCGCCATCGAGCCGTTTATCGAGCGTCTGGTTGGCGCGCTGCGCGAACTCAAACAGGCCTATCCGGCCCTCATGGCCGACTGGCAGGAACAACTCGGGCGCGCGCTGCTCCACGACCCCCCAAGCGAACTTGCGGACCTGCGCCAAGCCCTTGCCGAGCGCTATCGCGGGCTCGACGACTTCACCCCGGATCGGCAGGGGCTCGGTGCCTTCATCCGTCGCCTGGCCGATCCCGCCCACAGCAGCGACTCCACCTGGCTCGAATCGGTCGCCACCCTGATCGCCAAGGTGCCGCCGAGCAAATGGCGCGAGGAGACCCGTCGCCAAGCCCTGTTGCGCCTGCGCGAGCGCGCCGAGCAAGTGCGCGACCTGCAGCGCCTGCGCCTCGGCGAGCAGGGCGCCGCCAGCGCCACCGAGGGCGCGCTCTTGCTCAAGCGTATCGACGCGCAACAGGGCGAGATCAGCCATCTGCTGCACCTGAGCGCCGAGCAACGGCAGCGCGCCATGGAGCAAGCCCGCCAGCTCGCCGCGCACCTTGGCGACATCGGCCCGAACGAACGGCTTGCCGTTATTGCCGCCTTGCTCGAACAGTTTGCGCCCGGTTCCGCGTCTGCCGACAGTCAAGAAGGAGACATTTGATGCCCGATACCGCTGACAAAAAGCCCGTCCGCCACCTGTTGGGGCTCTCTGGTGGCAAGGACAGTTCCGCGCTCGCGATCTACCTGCGCGACCGGGTTCCGGACATGGAGTATTTCTTTGCCGATACCGGTGCGGAATTGCCGGAAACGCTCGAATTCATCGATTTACTCGAAGACTACCTTGGGAAACCGATTGTAAGACTGAATGCAAATCGTGATTTTGATTACTACCTCAAACTGCACAATAATTATTTGCCATCACCGCGTCAGCGATGGTGCACAATTAACCTGAAGCTATTGCCATTCGAGAACTTTGTTGGTAGCGATGAAGTTGTCTCTTATATCGCTATTCGTGCAGACGAGCCATCACGATCGGGCTATATCTCAACAAAGCCTAATATCACGACACGATTTCCGTTCAAAGAGGATGGGCTCAATAAGGAAGATGTTACGCGGATCTTGGAAGAGTCAGGTTTAGGGCTTCCAAAATATTACGAGTGGCGAAGCCGCTCCGGTTGCTACTTTTGTTTTTTTCAGCGGCAAGAAGAGTGGGCAGGGCTTCTCGAGAATCACCCAGACCTTTTTGCGCGCGCTAAAGGGTATGAGAAAAAAGATGAGGCATCTGGTAAGACTTACACCTGGAATCAAGCTGGGACACTTGACTAGCTTCTCGTGCGTTCAAAGAATTCAAACCTGAAAAAGCAGCCTGCTAAACCTTCAAAGAAGCTGATCGATAAATTCACGAACGAAGATGACGATGACGAAGGCTGCCTGATCTGTACGCTCTGAAGTGCATGGATAATATAGAAAAACTTTTTCGCAATATACGAGTTTATCCTGACCTTCATGGCCCATCTTTACATAAGCCATTGATGCTCTTGCTGGCACTTGGTCGATGTTACAGAAACGAAGATAGACTCATCCTTTTTTCATGCCTTGATGCTCAGCTGTTAGACTTGTTTGCGAAATTCTATCCTGCGGGCTTGAAAAACAAGAACACGCATTATCCTTTTGGGAAAGCAGAAAACGATAGACTCTGG
>PWTO01000279.1 GCA_003562815.1 Chromatiaceae bacterium
CGCCGCATGGTCAGCGAGAATCTGCGCGTCGGGATGGAGGAAGGCGAGAGCCGCATCTATCCGTTCAAGCCCTTCAACGCGATGATGTTCGAGGACATGAACAACCAGGGGCCGTTCGGGGCGATGATCCTGCCGTTCGACTACGCGACCTACTACGAGACTGGCGACACCCGCGCCTCGGTGACCAAGGCGGTACAGGACCCGATCGTCCGGCGCATGTACCAGGAGCCGTTCAAGCGCTACATGATGGACGAGTTCATGGCCTACTTCGGCGTCGAGGGTGGCTGGCAAACCATCTACCCGCTCACCGCCGACAACCAGCTCGGCCCACAGGTGGAACCGCACTGGATGCGCCAGATGGGCACGCTGATGGTCAACCACGGCATCCAGCGCGAGGGCCACCGTTGCAAGGCTTGTCACGCGCCCAATGGGATCATCGACTATGCCGCCCTCGGCTATCCGCCGGAGCGGGTCGCCGAACTGTCATCGCTCGAACTCATCGAAGGTATCGAGCCCTGAGGCGACCGTCAGTCGCGTCGCCAAGGTCGGTTCCGCACTCGCGCTCAGTGCGCGCCCGAGGCGCACGCAACGCCAGCGTGAGCACCGCCGCCGCCAGGCACAGGAGCCCCGCCGTGACGAAAGCGACGTCGTATTCCCCGAGTTGAAACACGCGCGTCGTGAGTGACCCCGCTGCATCCAACGCTTGGTACTCCAGACTTCTCCCGGTCTCCAACAGCACGGCGGCCAGAAAGGGGCCAAGCAGCCCGCCACTGCCATAGGCGGTGAACAGCAATCCGTAGTTCACGCCGATGTGCCGGGTGCCGTAGTAGTCGGCGACGATGGCCGGATAGAGGGCAAGGTAGCCGCCAAAGCAGAGTGCGATCAGCGAGACGCCGAACAGGTACAGGGGGTAAGTGCGCATCCAGTCGAGACCGAAGAGGGTCAGGGCGCAGAGCACGAACATCAGGATCAAGGTCGGTTTGCGACCGAGGCTATCCGATACTCGGCCCCAAAGGATGCGCCCGGCGGCGTTGAACAAGGCCAGCACGGCGACCGCCATCGCGGCGGCCGAGGCGATGGCGGCGAAGGGCTCGTAAGGGACAGGCACCTCCAGCGCCGTCGATAGGCTAAAGGCCTTCCAGATCGGCGCCGCCTTCATGATCACCATCAGCCCGGCGGTGCTGCCGGCCAGATAGGTGACCCACAGCAGCCAGAATGTCGGCGTGCGCAACATCGCGCCGGGCGTGAAATCGGCCTGGCTCATCGACTGGGCGCTGGCGACTGCCGGCGGCGTCCAGCCCGGCGGACAATAGCCCGGTGGTGGGTTGCGCAGAAGCTGGGCGCCGAGTACCACGGCGGTCAGGAAGATGACCCCGAGCACCATGAAGGTGTCGAAGACACCGGCCCGGGGCAACGGAAAGAGTGCGGCCCCGAACAGTTCGTAGTCGCCGCCCCCGATCAGCGCTTGCGCTAGGGGTGCGAAAAAGAAGGCGCCGGCGCCGAAGCCGGCGACAGCCAGGCCGGTGATCAGGCCGCGCTTGTCCGGGAACCACTTCACGCAGGTGGCGACCGGACAGACGTAGGCCATGCCGATGCCGATGCCGCCGAGGATCGCGTAGGTGCTGACCAGCCAGAGCAGGGCTGCGCCTTCGGAGAAACGCCCTGTGAGTCCAGCGAGCATGAGCCCCAGGCCGAGGATCAGCCCGCCGAGGGTTCCGACCAGCCGCGGTCCCAGCCGATCCTGGATACGCCCGCCCAAGATCACCGCAAACGCAAAGGTCGCGATGACGAGCTGGGCCGGCAGGGTGACCTGGGTCTCGGACCAGCCTGGGAACTGCCCCAGCAGCGGCGTCTGAAACACGCTCCAGATGTACACCGCGCCCAGGCTGACCTGAATGATCAAGGCGCCGACTACAACCGGCCAGCGTTTGTCGCGTTTAGTTGTCATCCGGATCGAGGCAAGGCAGTTCGAGCAGCCCCAGGTAATCCTCGACACGGCCGCCGTCCAGGCAGCACTCGATGATGCGCTGTCCGCTCGCCAGCAGGTCGGGGCCGAGGAAGGCCTTGAGTTCGCGGTGGAAGAACTCGGTGAGGATCTTGGCGCCCTCGTCATAGGCCGCAGGGCCGACCTCCGGCTGGTTCTCGACCTCGAAGAACCAGTTCCCGAGCGTGCTGCCCTCGACCATGATGGTGCGTGGCGTGTAACCCAGCAACGCACAGCGCGAGGGGCGCAGCCGATTGGCGGCGAAGCGCGCGCCGCCGCGCCGCGCCAGGTATTCGCGGGTGATCCACTGCGGCATGAAGCCGACCTCCCAGGCGCCGATATGCTGATTCGGGATCAGCACATAGCGCACCTCGGGGGTATCGACGATCTGATTCAGCAACAGGTTGGCGTGATCGACCATCCGGCCGGTGGCGAAGGGCCAGTACGAGCCCACGCCCTCGGAGGTCATGCCGGCGGTCTCGACGATGCTCGGGTTGGCATGACCGCGCGGCACGACCAGGCGCCAGAGCCAGGCGAGCGCCGGCGGTAGCAGATGGAACAGGCCGATGATGCCGTAGGTCGGGCGCGCGGCGGTGCAGGGTGGCGAGCGCACGCCCATGCTGCGCACATCCACATCCACCGCGCCGTGCACGACGTTGGGGATGATCTTGCGCGGAATGACCACGCGCGGATTCGGGCAGGGCTCGCCGGGGGCGTCCTCGATGTGCTCCCAGAGCAGGGTGGTGGCGCCCGGGCGGCCGTGAATGTTGAGAAACAGCAGCGGCATCGGCGGGTGTACGGTGAGCGCTTCGATGTTCGGATCGGTGCCGTAGCGGTCGATATGGTTACAGCGCACGAACCAGGCCTCTTCGGCGTCCATCAGGCTGAGCTTGCCGTTGCCTTTTTCCAGCGAGGGGTGGCAGAGCGCCATGTCGTCGGTCACCGGGCGCAGATCGCAGCCCTTGGGCAGGGTGAAGGTGCGCGTCTCGCCGGTCTCCAGGTTGCGCCCGATCAGCAGGGTGCCATCGGGCTGGCGATGGGCGTATTCGAGCATCTCGCTCTTGCCGCCGCCGCTCGCGCCCTCGTGCGTGATCACCACCCGGTTCTCGTAGGGGGTGATCACCTGCACCGTGGCGCAGTGCATGGTCACCCAGCGCTCGCGCACGCCGATGTAGAGCAGCATCCCGTAGACGCCCTTCTTGGCGCTGGGGCCGGGGTAGAGGTTGTAGCTGAACAGCTCGTGCAGGTGCTCGCGGCGGTTGTGTACCACCACCTGCTGGCCCTCGAAGTGGGTGTGCCGAAACGGCGGTGCGACGTAGATGATCGCCTTGGGTTCGAAGTCCTCGGGCAGTTCATCGAGGGGCGCGATGCCTTGCAGCAGCGCGAGGCCGAGCGCGAAGAAGCCGGCATTGTCCGGCACGATCGCCAGTGCCTGCGTGGCCGGGCTCGGCAGGCCGGCGTAGAAGGCGAAGACCGCAAGTGGCTGCGTCTTCAGCCAGTCCAGGGTCGCCGCGCGCACCGGGTCGAAGGAGGCTCCGAAGCGCGCTTCGTAGGTCGGCTTATCGGTCGGGCGCTCGTCGCCGATCACCAGGCAATCCGGATCGCGCCGGCGCATGTAGGGCTCTGGGTAGTTGGCGCAGATGCCGTTGCGCGTGCGGCAGACCTCGGCCTCGACCACGCGACCGCGGCCGGGGACCTCGTAGGCGACTTCCTGCGACCCGTCGGCGGGCGCATCGCGGATCGCGAGGTCGATCAGCTCCTGGTGCGTGCTGGCGACGGTGACGCGCGGGGCGGCGCGCAGCAGTGCGCTCGTCTCCGGCGGCAGCGCTCGATCGAGCAGGCGGCGCAACGAGTGATCGCCAGCGCGCTGCTGACTCGGATGCGGAGAGGACTGATCAGGTGGAGGCATGCGTGAACCCGATAGTGAGCCGGTGCCGAGGGCCATGCGCCCAGCCGCGCGGCGCCTGCGGCAGCGCGGCGGGAGCGGCCATCCTGGTCGCGGCGGTGATGTTAGGACGGAGACGAGTCGATCATATCGATGGGGATCGGGTCGTTAGGCCGCTCATTGCTTCGATAAAACGATCTAACGCTTCGGATTTTCCGCAGATTCAGCAGCACCTGCTCGCGATCGCTGTAGGGGCGCTTGATTCCATGCCGATCGATAGAGGACTCATGGCCCTTGCCGGCAATCAGCGCGACCCAGGGCTCGTCCTCTGGCTGCGCGGCGAGCTGGTCGAACAGGGCGGCGATGGCCTCGGCCCGATCCAGGATCAGCGTCGGCGGCGGGTCGCAGTCGGTCATCCCGGCGAGGGTATCGTCGGCGATGGCGCGTGGGTCTTCGAAGCGCGGATTGTCGGAGGTCAGGATCACCCGATCCGAGCCACGACAGACCGCAGCCCCCATCAGCGGGCGCTTGGCGCGGTCGCGATCGCCACCGCAGCCGAACAGGGTCAGCACCCCGGCGTTCGGAAACGCCTCCCGGATCGCGCCGAGGATGTTTGCGAGCGCATCCGGGGTATGGGCGAAGTCGATGACGATGGTCCAGTTCCGATAGACATGGCAGTCGAAGCGTCCAGGCACCGGCTGCAAGGCGCGCCAAGGCTCCTCGGGCTCGGCGCCGAGCAACCGGGTCGCCAGCGCGCAGGCGAGCGCATAGTTGGCGCGGTTGTAGCCCAGCGCCAGGAACGGATGCGCGCGCAGGGCGTCGGCGGGGAGGGTGGCCGGCGCTGAGGTGCGGCGATCGGGTTGCGCGAGCGGCGGCTTGGACGCGCATTCGGCCGGTAAGGCCGGCACCTCGATGGGCACCACCGGTACATCGGCGCCGCGCTCGGGGCTCGCGCGCAAGCGGCGCGCGACCTCGGCGCTGGTGGTGAATAACGGGACGCCGTCGGCGAGCTGATCGAGGATCAGCGCCTTGGCCGCGAAATAGCGGGCCTCATCGCCGTGGTAGTCGAGATGGTCCTGGCTGAAGTTGGTCCAGGCCGCCGCCGCGAAGCGCAGCCCGTGCACGCGGCCCTGATGCAGCGCGTGGCTGGAGACCTCCATCACCAGGGTGTCGGCCTGAGCGCGGCAGTCGTTGAGGATGCGCCGCAGCTCGATGTACGGCGGCGAGGTGAAGCCGGTCTCGGCCAGCGGCGCGCCATTCAGCGTCAGGCCCAGGGTGCCGATGCCGAGCACGCGTCGTCCGGCCGCGCGCAGGATCGCCTCCAGGTATTGCACCGTGGTGGTCTTGCCATTGGTGCCGGTCACCCCGGCGATCCGCCAGTGCGCCGGTCCCAGCGGATAGAAGTGATCGCAGAGCCGTTCCAGGGTCTCGCCCCACGCATTCGGGGCGGTGACGAAGACGGGACGCCCGGCGAGCGATGCCGCCTGATCGTGCGAGCCCTCCAACGGGCGATCGATCACCAGAGCGCCGAAGTCGCTGTGCTGCAGATACCGCTCGATGAGTGCGGCATCGGTGCGGCCATCGTCGAGACGCTGGAAGCACAGGAGCGAATGTGGCGTGCAGCGATCGGCGCGCCATTGGATATCGCTCAGCGCGCTGGTGTCGAGCGCATCGAGGTCTGGGCCCTGCGCGAACCGGCACCGATTGAGCGTCTCGCGCAGCGAGCGCACTGGCGTGTGTGACTGCGGCTCGGATGGCATCGATTAAAGCGACACGGCGCGCGCTGCGAAGGTCTGCCGCCAAGGCGAGTCGTGAAAAAGGGCCTCGGCGCTCGCGGCCTCGACCGGCCGCGAAAACAGATAGCCTTGGCCAGCGTCGCAGCC
>PWTO01000291.1 GCA_003562815.1 Chromatiaceae bacterium
AGCAGCGGCTGGTCTTCGGAGGAGAGCATGCCGGTGAACCGCAGCCATTCTTGCCGGTAATCGTGTTTGTATCTGAAGAAATGCTTCGACAAAAACAGGCGCAGTCGGGCACGCACGCTGCCGGAGAACAACACCAGTGCCAGCAGCAGGGCGGCGCCGAACAGGAAGCTCACCTGCAGCAGCGTGCCGATCTCGCCGCCGAGCTGGCGCAGAAAGTAGGCAGCGGTGCCAATGGCGAGCAGATAGAGTCCCGCGCCCATGAGGGCGGTGGTATGGAACAGCACCTGCCGGGAGATCTGTGCCTCGCTGTGCTGGGGTAGGCGGCGGCTCAGGGCGATGCCGAGCAGGGGCGCGACCATGGCGTTGACGATGCCGCGGGCTCGCCAGGTCGTGCTTTCCATGCTTTGGAACAGCACGAGATCGGCATACAAAAACAGATCGAAGGCAAAGATCCCGCCGAGGCCGAGGCAGAGGAATTTGATCTGCCAGCGGCGTTGAGGCGGGGTATTGCGGTAGACCTGTTCGACCAGGATCAGCCCGACGATGGCCATCAAGAGGATCGCCAAGCTGCGCCAGAGCGGCGTGCCGGGAAGGCTGGTCGGCAGCATAAAGAGCAGCAGCAGAGCGAGCAGAAAACCGAGGGTGGCGCCAATCCAGATGCGCAGGGCGCTAGGCCCCGTGGAGGCGGCTAGGGTGAGCAGCAACAGCGCGAACCAGCCGGCGTTGCGGGCGACCTCGAACAGGCCGCCGGTGATCGCCGCATCGCTATCGAGCTGCCAGGAAAGCAGCGCCAGATAGAGTGCCCAGCCTACCGTGAGCAGGCTCGCCGCCAGCATCCAGAGGCTGGTGGAGCGGTGGCGCCAGAGGGTCGGAGCCAGCACCGCCAGGATCAGATAGGCCAGCGCAGCGCTCAGATAGCCGATGGCGGTGACGGGCATGGGGCGATCGGCTAGCTCTGCTAGCGGGCACCGCGCCCGAGCAGCACCACTCGGACCGTCTCGAGGATGATGAGGATGTCCAGAAACAGGGTGTGGTTCTTGACGTAGTAGAGGTCGTACTGGAGCTTTTCCTTGGCGTCTTGGACCGAGGCGCCATAGGGATAGCGCACCTGCGCCCAGCCGCTGATGCCGGGGCGGATGCTGTGGCGGGCCAGGAAATAGGGGATCTGCTTGCTGAGTTGCTCGACGAACAGCGGGCGTTCCGGGCGCGGGCCGATGAAGGACATCTCGCCCTTGAGGACATTGAGGATCTGCGGCAACTCGTCGATGCGCAGCGTGCGAATCACGCGCCCGACCCGCGTGATGCGATCGTCGTTGCCGGCCGCCCAGCGCGGTTGTCCGTCCTTTTCCGCATCCGTGCGCATGCTGCGGAACTTACAGATCTCGAACGGCTTGTTGCCGAGGCCGACGCGGGTTTGCCAATACAGGATCGGCCCTGGACTATCGAGCTTGATGGCGATGCTCGTGATCAGCATCACGGGCAAGGCGACGAGGAGCAGGATCAAGCTCAGGAGGATATCGAATACGCGCTTGACCAGGTTGCCGAACCAGCTCTGGCGAAAACCGCTGCCGAAGATGAGCCAGCTGCTGTTCATCGAGTCCAGTTGCAGGCGCTGATGCTCGCGCTCGAAGAACGAGGAGATGTCGGTGACGGTGATGCCATGCAGCTTGCACTCCAGCAGATCCTTGATCGGCAGGCTGTTGCGCCGCTCGCGGATGGCGACGACGATTTCCTCGGTCTTGATGCTGCGCGCGAGCTTGAGCAGGGTCTGGCCGTTTTTAAGCGTCATCGTGCGATTCGCGGGCACTTCGAGCGCGTCCGCAGACTCGACGGCGACGAACGCGAGGATCTTGTACGGGTTGTGCGCGTTGGCATGGGTGCTCGCCGTTTCCAGCGTCATCGCACGGCTGCCCGATCCAAGTACCAGGATACGGTGCGCGAAGGCATCGGAGCGGCTGACGCGGCGATAGACCAAGCGCTCGCCCGCAAGCGCGACGAAGATCAGACTGGCGCCGACGAGGAAGGTGTCGAGGATTGGCACCATATCCGGGAATGCCGACCCGATGGCGGCGATCGCCGCCAGGGTCACCAGCAGGGACGCGGCGATGCGCAGCATGTCATCGAGCCCTTGGCTGCCGGCTTGGGCGCGAGCTTCGCGGTCGTAGAGGCCCATGGTCATCATGATCAGCGTCATGCCGGCGGCAATGACCAAGTTCAGGCCGAGCAGCGAGCGTTGATCGACGGCCTCGTCGATCAGGGCGATCAGGGCCAGCTCCAGGCTGAGCATGATGAGCAGGATCTCGACTCCTGCCAGGATGAGCGTTTGGCGCGAGATATGATGCCCGAAGAGTCGCAAGGTCTTGCCCTCATCCTGCCCGTTGTATGGGCTTTGAAGATGGTCTCCAGTGTAGTTTACGCTGTGAACTCGGTCACAACCAGAGATTACGCCCTCTGCTACCGGTTGCAACTTCGCTGGTTGACCCGTGTCTCGGTTCTTTAGTATTTTTGCTCGTTTACGGAGGACGCCTGCGTGCAATCACATTTGGCCGATGGGCCTGACCCTAACGCGACCGACCCCGCGCTGCTCAGCGGCGCCGAGATCACCATCCAGGCGCTGATCGACGAGGGTGTCGAATACGTCTTTGGCTACCCCGGCGGCGCGGTGCTGCACATCTACGACGCGCTGTTCCAGCGCGGCGATGCGATCAAGCATGTCTTGGTCCGCCATGAGCAGGGCGCGACCCATGCCGCCGACGGCTATGCGCGCGCGACCGGCAAGTGCGGCGTCTGCCTGGTGACCTCGGGACCGGGCGCGACCAATGCCGTCACCGGCATCGCCACCGCGCATCTGGACTCGATCCCCATGGTGGTGATTACCGGCCAGGTGCCAACGCCGGTGATCGGCAGCGATGCCTTTCAAGAGGTCGATACCGTCGGCATCACGCGCCCCTGTGTCAAACACAATTTCTTGGTCAAGCGGCTCGAGGATCTGGCCGAGACCATCCGTAAGGCGTTTTTTATCGCGCAATCGGGGCGTCCGGGGCCGGTGGTGGTCGATATCCCGAAGGATGTGACCGATCCGAATATCAAGATCCCCTACATCTATCCGCGCGACATCGGTATCCGCTCCTACAACCCGGCCAAGCGCGGTCATCTGGGACAGATCCGCAAGGCGGTCGAGACCATGCTCGCGGCCAAGCGTCCGATCTTCTACACCGGCGGCGGGGCGGTGCTGGATAACGCCGCCGCGCCCTTGACCGAGCTGGTGCGCGCGCTCGGCTTCCCGATCACCAGCACCCTGATGGGGCTGGGTGCCTACCCGATGACCGACAAGCAGTTCGTCGGCATGCTCGGGATGCACGGCACCTACGAGGCCAACATGGCCATGCACGAGACCGATTGCCTGATCGCGATCGGCGCGCGCTTCGATGATCGGGTCACCGGCAAGATCGAGCACTTCTGCCCGCATGCCGAGATCGTCCATGTCGATATCGACCCCTCGTCGATCTCGAAGAACGTAAAGGTGCAAGTGCCGATCGTCGGCCCGGTCGGCAGTGTCGTCACCGACATGCTCAGCATCCTGCGCGAGAGCGGCGGGCGCCCGGATCAGAGCGCGCTCGCTGCCTGGTGGCAGCAGATCGACGCCTGGCGCGGCATCGACTGCATGCGCTATGACCGCTCGAGCCCGATGATCAAACCGCAGTTTGCGGTCGAGACCCTGTATAAGGTCACCAACGGCGACCTCTATCTGACCTCGGATGTCGGCCAGCATCAGATGTTCGCAGCCCAGTTCTATCCGTTCGACAAGCCGCGGCGCTGGATCAACTCCGGCGGGCTTGGCACCATGGGCTTCGGGCTGCCGGCGGCGATGGGCGTGCAGTTGGCGCATCCGGACGCGCAGGTCGCCTGCATCTCGGGCGAGGCGAGCATCCTGATGTGCATCCAGGAGCTGGCGACCTGCAAGCAATACAGCCTGCCGATCAAGGTCGTGCTGCTGAACAACGGCTACATGGGCATGGTGCGTCAATGGCAGGAGTTCTTCTACGAGAGCCGCTACGCGCATTCCTATGTGGATGCGCTGCCGGATTTCGTCGCGCTGGCGCAGAGCTTCGGCCATGTCGGCATGCGCGTCGAGCAGCCGGATCAGCTCGAATCGGCGATGCGCGAGGCGTTCGCGATGAAGGACCGCTTCGTGTTCCTCGATGTGATCGTCGATCCGTCCGAGAACGTCTATCCGATGATTTGTGCGGGCAAGGGCCATCACGAGATGGAACTGCCGCCGACCATGTCCGAGCGGGAGCTGGCCTAGGGCCTGAAAAGTAGGTATGAGACATATCATTTCGATGCTGGTCGAGAACGAGTCCGGCGCGCTCTCGCGCATCGCCGGCCTGTTCTCGGCGCGCGGCTACAATATTGAATCCCTCACCGTCGCACCGACCGATGAGCCGTCGCTCTCGCGCATGACGCTAGTTACTAGCGGCAATGACGACATCGTCGAACAGATCAAAAAGCAGCTCAACAAGCTGATCGATGTGGTCAAGCTCCAGGATCTCGCCGAGGGCGATCACATCGAGCGCGAGATGATGCTGATCAAGCTCAAGGCCGCCGGGCCTGACCGCGAGGAACTCAAGCGCCTGACCGAGATTTTCCGCGCCAAGATCATCGATGTCACCGAGGCGAGCTACATCGTCGAGCTGACGGGTGCCTCACGCAAGCTCGATGCCTTCATCGAGGCCGTGCCCGAGGGCCTGATCACCGAGGTGGTGCGCTCCGGCCCGACCGGCATCTTGCGCGGCGCCAAGGGCTTGACGCTCTAACAACCATCCAAATCGACTAGGAATCCGTATGGCCATCAACGTGTACTACGACAAAGACGCCGCCCTCTCGCTGCTTCAGGGTAAGCAGGTCGCGATCATCGGCTACGGCTCGCAAGGCCATGCCCACGCCAATAACCTCAAGGACTCGGGCGTCGATGTCGTCGTCGGTCTGCGCGCGGGCTCCAGCTCGGCGGCCAAGGCCGCTGATGCGGGCCTGGCCGTCAAAGAGATCCCGGACGCGGTCAGCGGCGCCGATGTGGTGATGATCCTCGCCCCCGATGAGCACCAAGCCACGCTCTATCGCGATCAGGTCGCGCCGCACATCAAGCAGGGCGCGGCGCTGGCGTTCGCGCACGGCTTCAACATCCACTTCGGCCAGATCGAGCCACGCGCCGATCTCGACGTGATCATGATCGCGCCCAAGGGGCCGGGGCATCTGGTGCGCTCCACCTACACCCAAGGCGGCGGCGTGCCGAGCTTGATCGCGGTGCATCAGGACGCGAGCGGCAAAGCGCGCGACATCGCCATGGCCTATGCCTCGGCCAACGGTGGCGGTCGTGCCGGCATCATCGAGACCAGCTTCCGTCAGGAGTGCGAGACCGATCTGTTTGGCGAGCAGGTGGTGCTCTGCGGCGGTCTCACCGCGCTGATCCAAATGGGCTTCGAGACCCTGGTCGAGGCCGGCTACGAGCCCGAGATGGCCTATTTCGAGTGCTTGCACGAGGTCAAGCTGATCGTCGATCTGATCTACGAAGGCGGCATCGCCAACATGCGCTACTCGATCAGCAACACCGCCGAGTACGGCGACCTGACGCGCGGCCCGCGCATCATCACCGAGGAGACCCGCGAGGAGATGCGCAAGATCCTGCGCGAGATCCA
>PWTO01000104.1 GCA_003562815.1 Chromatiaceae bacterium
AGCGAGGGACCGCCACCCTGTGTTCCTCCCAGTTTACCGGCACCCCACGCCTGTCAAGTCGGCGCAAACACCGCGAGCGCTCGGGCAGACGCCACAGCGCGCGTTGTCGCAACGCGCCCTGCGGCTGATCGAAGCGAGGAGCGAGGACGAGGCGCCGAGAAGAGCGGCCGTGCTGCGCACCGCCGCCAGACCGAGCTGGCAAGGAAGCTGCTCGAAGGCGTGACATGCGCTAGACTCCAGTGATGGCAATCATGAGAGAGCCTGGATTGCAGATAATCCACCGTCGATTTGGGAGATTGAACGCTGGTTGGTAATGCAAATTGAACCATGGCATTGCTTGCAGAGCGAAGGGTTTGGTTTGAGTGCAAGTGAATACACTGTTAGGCGGACAAATCGCGATCTGATTCGCCCATATAATCTGGCGGTTCTTTGAATAGCGCGTCAAAAACAATGCGCGCGATTTTTTTATCGGATAGCGTTTCAGGCTCAGGAAGATCGTCGTAGCTTTGGAATTTGTATTGCGTCTTTTCGTTCAGTTCAGACATTTACAAACCTCAAAAACAAGCCTAACCCGCGGATCCAGCTGACGCGCGAATAGCGCGCGGCTGATGCGGGTCGTTCGACACACCAAAGCAAGAATGGAGTATCAACCCAATGAAGCAAATTAGAGTAGAGCGACAGAAAGGTTACTACGGGATGGCTCGGGCACTCGACATCCTTGTTGATGGCGCTCCGCTAGGAAGCATCAAGCAAGGGGAGACGAAAGTCTTTGAATTACCTGAGTTTGGCCGAGAAATATGGGGCAAAATGGACTGGGGTGAAACGCCCCGTTTAAGCTTGCACGACTACGCTCCAGACAAGACCGTAGTGTTCAAGGGGTTTTTTTCGATCAACCCCCTCAAGAACGTGGCAGTGACCAAGATGCCATTCAAAGTGTTTTTGCGATAGGCATTTTCGCACACGACCAATGTCGAACAAGGCGGATGCAGGCGACGGAAAATAGCCGCGCCTGATCCGCAACGTTCTACCAACTGGCCCGGCCCCCAGCAGCGCCTCTACTCCTGAGCGAGGGACCGCCACCCTGTGTTCCTCCCAGTTTACCGGCACCCCACGCCTGTCAAGTCGGCGCACACACCGCGCCGACTCCTCCACTGCGTTGCGGCCCTGCGGGTGACAGGCGCGGGGCTCCCGCCGGTGGTTGAGGACCAACAGGGCGGGCGGTCCGTTCTGTCTCACGCATCGGGAGGTGCACCATGTCCAAGCATTCCGTCGTCACCATCGATCTGTCCGTGCCCAATATCGAGTGGCTCAGTGAGTCGCCAGAGCATCTGGAATCGTCGCGCGGACTGAGCCGGTATCTGATCGCGGACGCAGATCAGAACGAACACTTCGGCGCCACGGAATGGTTCTGCGATGACTGCGGCGCGCTGGTGGATGACGTCTTCGAGGGCTGTCCGGTCTGCGTCTAGTCGCGGGGGGGCTTCGGCCCCTTTTTTGGCCGCGCTCTGCCGCCGTCCGCGCGCCCGACGACGGCGCCGGATGATCCCGTCATCAGGCGCCGCGCCTGCTCCCGGCAGGCGAGAGTTGCTGCGGTGGCTCAGATGCGCTCAGCGCACCACATACGCCTTAGTCTTCACCGGCCCGAACGCCTGCCCCGCATTCACCAACACCGGCTTGATCCAGCCCAGGCGCTGCTTGCTGCGCCGCTCGCCGTAGCGGATGGTGCGAAAGTGCCCACGGCGCCAGTGGGCCTTGACGCTGCGCTGGGCCTCGCCCGTGCCCCCGGTGCCTGAGTCGGGCGGCTCGGGATCGGGCAGGTCCGCCGGCCCGATCAGGATGCGGTCGTAGGTGCCAGCCAGGCGCTTTTGCAGCCGCTTCGCCTTCTTGTAGCCAAGGCGCTTGAGCTTGCGTTCGAGGTCGCTGCGCTCGTTGAACGCTCGCTGCTCGGCCTCGTTCAGATTCAGGTACAGCAACGTCTTCGCCAGCAGGGCAATCGTCGGGCGCAGCCTCTCAACCTCATCCAAGCGCAACGGGGCCATGCCCGGCTGATCGTAGGCGCTCGGATTGAAATACCAGGCGATATGCCGATCGAGCATGTCCTGCAAGCACTCGTCCTCGTCCTGGATCATCAGCCGGATGTTCTGCGAGGCATCGTCGAGCGCATGCTGCTTGCCCACCGGGGAGCCGGTGACGACGATCTCGGCCACGCGCACGGGCTTGGCCGGATCGAGCTTCAGCGCCTCATTCTGTGCCGAGGACGCGAAGACCTCGTGCCCGGCTGGCAGCTCGTAGACGCCGAGATAGGCGCCCTCGCACTCGTGCAGACCGCTGTCGCGATTCGGGACTCGAAGTGGGTTTGGGCGTGCCAGTTCGAGGTAGACGAGCGGATAGGGGCTGCGAAAGTAGCCAGCCGGTAGCTCGGCGGCCAGCTCGGTCTCGGCGAGCATCGCCTGCAGGGCCGGGGTGAGCTGCACCATCGGATCGGCCTGCGCGCGCAGTCGGGCGCGAGCCAGCGTCAGCAGATAGGTGCCCATGTTGTGGGCGCCGACGAGCCCGAAATGGGCCTGCCCGATTTCGAGCATGCCCGGGACGTGCTTGACGATCCATTCGGTGGTCGTGTGCTCGTCGGCTAGATAGGGCTTGAGCCGCTGCAGAACGCCGGCTTGCTCGAAGAGGTGCGTATCCAGTGCGGTACCGAGCACGGCATCGAGGCGGATCGGGTGCGGGAGCGTCCAGAAAGCGGGATCGTCGTTCGGATTCATGCTCATCGATCGTTGTTAGCCCCATAGGCCCAGCCCGGCGTGAAGCCCTGATTGGCCGCAAGCGTCACCAGGGGCTCGACGGTGCGCGCGTAGGCCTCGAAAAGCGCACCGTAGTTCAGCAGCGCATCCGTCGTGGGTAGGTTCAGGTCGGCGATGTAGTCCTCGGTGAAGCGCGCAAACTCGCGCTGGCTGAAGACACGCTTGGCGATCCGCAACCCGTCGTACTGCAGATCGATCAACTCGCGCAGGTGATCGCCGCTCGGGATGTGGTTGGACTTCGATGCGTTCACCGCCGGCGGTGTCGGGATCAGATTCCAAAGCTGATCGTGGGCGACGAACGACCAGGGCAGGTAGTGATCGAGCGCGAAGGCCTCCGCACTCAACGGCTCGCCGGAGTAGATGCAGCGCAGCGATATGGCGCCGTTGTCCGCCGACAGGATCGTTCGCCAATAGGTGCTCTGCCGGGTCAACGTCTCGCGCTTGGTGGGCGCGAACAGCTTGCTGGCCAGGGCCGGCGTGGTCGGGTTGCGCCGCTGCATGTACTGCAACCAGTGCCAGGACGCCCAGGCGTGGACGATCGGGTAGTGACGCTCGAGGTAGCGGACCCACTCCGGGTGCCAGTGGATCGCCGAGCACGCCTTCCAGTCGTCGCTGTCGTAGCGATAGAGGGGCCGGGCGGTCTCGAACGCGCGGTTGGCGATCGCCGGCATGGCGCGCTCGAACACCATCCAGGCGCCTTTGTCGACGTGGCGCAACTGCGGCTCGAGAAACGGGATCTGCAAACGATAGGGCACGAAGTCCATCAGCCGCCGGGCCAACGTCAGATCGCTCCCGGCAATCGCGCGCCGAAGGGCGGTCTGCTCGCGGGCCAGCAGACTCTCAGAGGCCTGGAAGTCGAGCGCAAGCGCATCGAGCTTTTGGGTGATGGTGTCCTGCGTGCCGAACGAGAGCTTGAAGAAGGTGTGCGCGAACCAGACCGCGCTCAGCATCTCGACGGTGATCTCGGTGTAGGTGTAGGGCCGCTCGGCATCGAACTGATGGCGCTTGAGCAGCTCCAGCAGCGCGAGGAAGAAGACGAACTTGTAGGAGTTGGTCGTGCGCTGGAACAGGCGGCTCAGGGCGGGAATAGCCAGCCCCGCCTGACCCGGTAGCGCCGTGGGGTCGTGCGCGTGCATCGCCCGATCGGCCTAGCGATCGATGAGCGTCAGCGTGTGACTGAGAATGTGATCGATGCCAGACCAGGTTTCCTGCAAGGCCCGATACTGGAGCCGCTCGCAAGCCTCAAGAGACACCAACTGATGCAACTTGATGACCTCGCGGTGAGTCTCCGCGCTGGCCTGACCCAGCGCCTCCTCCATAAGGCGCAGATTGGCGCTGGCGACGGCCGGTGCATTGGCCTCGATCCAGTTGTCGATGTCGTGCTCGACCGAGAGTTCGACGTCGGCCTCCTTGCTTTCCAGGTACGCGAGCACGCTTGCGCCGAACAGATCCATCCGCAGGCACGCCTCAAGCGAGTCGGGCAGCAGGGATTCGTCAGTGACATAGATCGGTATGAACTCCTTCAGGAAGGCTTTTGAGCGTTCAGCGATGTGCTCGGCGTCTTGCCAAACCAGGGCACTGAAGACACTCGCCACCTGCGCCTCATCCCCTGTGGCCACCGCGCAGCGCAGCGTTGATGTCCACACTCGGGCGCTCTCGGCCTGCTTGTTCTGCATCGTCGTTTCCCCAAACCCAATTGTGCTCTCCAAGGCTCGGCCCCACCGAGCCTTGGTTCCCCTGTCCGGTCGACCCAACACCGAAACAGCGGTCAGTATAAAGGCTCCCGGCGAACCGCTCAGCGCCGATCTTCTCCTTGCCCCGACAGGACGCCGCGCGTGACCACACCACCCAACCACACCGATCCGACCATCGCCTACTACGAGGCCGAGGCCGAACCGTTTTTCAACGCCACGGTTGCGGTCGATATGACACCGCTCTATGCGCCGTTTCTGGCGCGACTGACGGCAGGCGCCGCGATTCTCGATGCCGGCTGCGGCTCCGGGCGCGATGCGCGCGCCTTCCGCGAGCGCGGTTATGAGGTCACGGCGATGGAGCCATCAGCGCCGCTGGCTCGGCTGGCCGAGGCGCATTGCGGGCTCGCGGTCGAGGTGCGCCGCTTCCAGGACATCGACTGGCACGCACGCTTCGAGGGCATCTGGGCCTGCGCGAGCCTGCTGCATGTGCCGCTGGCCGAGCTGCCCGATGCGCTGCAGCGTTTGGCGCGGGCGTTGCGCTTGGGCGGCGTGCTCTATGCGTCGTTCAAGCACGGGCAGGGCGAGCGCGAGCGAGGCGGGCGCCGCTTCACCGATCTGGATGAGGCGGGCCTGGCTGAGTTGCTGCGACAAGTGCCGGACCTGTCTCTGATCGAGACTTGGACCACGGCAGACCGCCGCGCTGGCCGGGAGCAGGAGCAGTGGCTCAACGTCCTGTTCAGCGCATAGAGCGGCAGCGCCGCCCGATCCCGCTGAGGCCGCTTGACTCCCCAAAAACCTGCCGCTACAGTCAGGTCTCGGAACGACCCGACGCGGGAAGCGCTGCATGTGAACTTTTGGGTACCCCGATTTTTCTGCAGACCCCCTTGTAGGTCACTGAAAATAAAGCTTCTCTGGCGTCGAGCGGTCCGAACCTAGACCCGATCTGAAGGGGATTGAGACCGGGAAAGCCGAGATACATCTTCGAAGTTGGGGTCCGAACCTAGACCCGATCTGAAGGGGATTGAGACCCGCTGTTGCGTAGAAACCTGCAAACCTTGCGCGGTCCGAACCTAGACCCGATCTGAAGGGGATTGAGATGCAGCACGGCACCGCAGATGGCCTGCCGTGTTGCGGTCTGCAGTAAGAACGAAGCGCCAGCGCAGCACGCTTGACCACGCTGAAACGGCTCGATCG
>PWTO01000061.1 GCA_003562815.1 Chromatiaceae bacterium
GCTCAGGGTTTTTCGGCGTAAGTACCCAGCAAGGATGTTGCGGAACTCACTTCGCCATAGAATAGGGGCGTGCCAGTCTGGCTCTCCTTCTATGAGACGCTCCGCCCTCAGGCGCATGTACACTTCATCGGGAATATTTTTCAGAGTCAGGGTTGTGGGCATGGTAGACACCTCCTTGCAACCACTATGGTTCCATAGTGGTCACTTGTTAATCGCGTTGCGGGCTAAACCACAGGTGTCCAACGTCGGCAGTAACCATCCCCCGGCAAAGCCGGGGGCTTTGAATGCGTGAGCCGCTCAAAGCGGCAAGGAGATGCGTAGGACGCCGCGCCTCTCGAAGGCTGAAAGCCATGTCAGGTCGCAGACCCGACAACGGCGGTCTGCACTGTGTCAGCCTCCTCACAGCCGCCCCAACAACCCTGCGCCGCATCGACGACAAATCAACTGCTTAGCATCCGATCACGATTAGGCACGCAGTTTGCTTGTGAAACCCCCATAGAGCCTAGCGCGCCGCCGATGCGGCGCCGTCAGACGTTACGGGGATCAAGACATGGTGCAAGCGGTAACCACTCTGGAGACAGGGCGGCAAAGGACGGAGCGCACGTCGGCCAGCGGCTGTGCGTCGAGCGGCTGCGGTAGCCGTGCCGACAAGCTCGCGCATCTGCCTGCGGCGATTCGCGCCAAGGTCAACGACCACCCCTGCTTCTCCGAAGACGCCCACCATCACTATGCGCGCATGCATGTGGCGGTAGCGCCGGCCTGCAACATCCAGTGCCATTACTGCAATCGCAAGTACGACTGCTCTAATGAATCGCGCCCCGGCGTGGTCTCGGAGCTGCTCACGCCCGAGCAGGCGATCAAGAAAACCCTCGCCGTCGCCGCCGCGATCCCGCAGATGAGCGTGCTCGGCATCGCCGGCCCCGGCGATCCACTCGCCAACCCGGAGCGCACCCTGGCCACCTTCCGCGCGCTGTCCGAGCAGGCCCCCGACATCAAGCTTTGCGTTTCGACCAATGGCCTCGCGTTGCCGGAGCTGGTCGACGAACTCTGTGAGCACAATATCGATCACGTCACCATCACCATCAACTGCATCGACCCCGAGATCGGCGCCCAGATCTATCCGTGGATCTTCTGGAACAACCGTCGGATCAAAGGGGTCAAGGCCGCGCGTATCCTGATCGAACAGCAGCAGAAAGGTCTCGAGATGCTCACCGAGCGCGGCGTGCTGGTGAAGGTCAACTCGGTGCTGATCCCCGGTGTCAATGATGAGCACCTGAAGGAGGTCAGCCGCGAGGTCAAGGCCAAGGGCGCCTTCCTGCACAACGTCATGCCGCTGATCGCCGAGCCCGAGCACGGCACCTTCTATGGCCTCATGGGCCAGCGCGGCCCGACTCATGACGAGTTGCAAGCCCTACAGGACGCCTGCAGTGGCGATATGGCGATGATGCGCCACTGTCGGCAGTGCCGCGCCGATGCGGTCGGCATGCTCGGCGAGGATCGAGGGGCCGAGTTCTCGGTCGAGAAGATCGAGCAGATGGAGATCGACTACGCCGCCGCCATGCAGCGCCGCGCCGAAGTGCATGCCGAGATCGAGGCCCAACGTCAAACCCAGCGCGAGGCGCGCGAACAGGCGATGCAACCGCAGCGCGCTGAGATCTTCGTCGGCCTCGACTCGCTGACGCGTCGGCGTCCAGCACCCTCGACCGCGCACCCCGCCGTTTCCACAGCATCGGCGGCACCGGCGACAACCCCGCTCGCAGCCACCCGGATAGCCGCACGGCCAACTGCAGAGCCGGCGAACATTATTAGGACCGCAGGTCGCCCACTGCGCATCGCCGTCGCGAGCAGCGGCAGCGGTGTCATCAATCAGCACTTTGGGCATGCCCGCGAGTTCTTGGTCTATGAGGCCGATGGGCAAGCGGTGCGCTTTATCGGCACACGCCGGGTCGCGGCCTATTGCAGCGGCGATGAGACCTGCGGCGACGGCGAATCGGCGCTCACCGGCATCTTGCGCGCGCTCGATGGCTGCGCGGCGGTGCTCTGCTCAAAGATCGGCATCGAGCCCTGGGACGCGCTCGAAGCCGCCGGCATTGCACCGAATGGCGAACATGCGCTGGAGCCGATCGAGGACGCCGTGGCCGCAGTCTATGCCGAACTCATCGCCGGCGGTGGGTTGAGCGCATCCGCGCCAGCCACCGCGCTCAGCGCCTGAGCCGGCCAGCAACGAGACGGAAGGAAACAGCATGGCATACCAAATCACCAATGGCTGCGTGAACTGCTGGGCCTGCGAGCCGCTGTGCCCGAGTCAGGCCATTCAAGCCGCCAAGCCGCATTTCATCATCGACCCGAGCCAGTGCAGCGAGTGCGTCGGGGATTTCTCCGAGCCGCAATGCGCAAGCATCTGCCCTGTTGAGGGCGCCATTCTCGATGCCAGCGGCCGGCCCGTGAATCCCCCCGGCTCGCTGACCGGCATTCCACCCGAGCGCTGGAACGCGGCCATGGCCGAGATCCGAGCCCGTTGAGGCGTTGATGTCCGAGCACGACTGCAACGCGATCGAGATCGCCCCCGGCGTGCACTGGATTGGTGCGCTTGATCCTGGGCTGCGCAGCTTCGACATGATCCTGCGCACCGCCAACGGCACCACCTATAACGCCTACGCGGTGCGTGGCAGCGACGGCGTCGCCATTATCGATACGGTCAAGGCCGAGTTCGCTGACGAGTTCTTCGCGCGTCTCGCGCACGTGGCCCGTCTCGAGGAGATCCGCGTCATCGTCCTCAACCACCTCGAGCCCGACCACACCGGGGCACTGCCGGAGCTGCTGCGTCGTGCCCCGCAGGCGCGCCTGATCATCTCCAAGCGCGCGCCGGCCATGCTCAAGGCGCTGTTGAAGCCGACCGACGATGCGCTCGACGTCGAGGTCGTCGACACCGGCGACGAGGTCAGCCTCGGCGACCGCCGGCTGCGCTTCTTAAACACGCCCTACCTGCATTGGCCCGATACCCAGTGCACCTACCTGGTGGAGCAGCAGGTCCTGTTCTCGGGCGATGTCTTCGGCTGTCACCACTGCGACCTGCGCCTGTTCAACGACCGCGTCGGTGAATTTCGTTTTTCCTTCGACTACTACTACGCGCACATCATGCGGCCCTTCAAGTCGCATGTGCGCGATGCACTCAAACTGATCGAGCCGCTGCCGCTGACGCTGATCGCTCCGGCGCATGGCCCGATCCTCCGCGAGCGCCCGCGCCGCTACGTCACACGCTACCGCGAGCTTTCGAGCAGCGGTGAAGGCTTCGATCGGCCCTTCGAGGCGAACGACCAGCCCGCCTCGCTGATCGTCTTCTATCTGAGCGCCTACGGTAGCACCACGCGCATGGCCGAAGCCGTGCAAGCCGGCGCCGAAGCGGTCCCTGGCTTGCGCGTGTCCTTATACGACCTCGAAGGCAGCGAGATCGCCCCCTTCATCGACCTGATCGAGGAGGCCGATGCGCTCGCGTTCGGTTCCCCGACCGTCAACGGCGATGCCGTCAAGCCGATTTGGGATCTCCTGTCGTCGCTCGGCGGCATCAGCCTGCGCGGGAAGATCGGCGCCGCGTTTGGCTCCTACGGCTGGAGCGGCGAAGCCGTGCCAATGATCGAGGATCGGCTGCGCGGCTTAAAGATGCGGGTGCCGGTCTCTGGGCTGCGTCTGCAACTGACGCCAACCGCCGCTGAACTCGATGCCTGTCGCGCCTTCGGCCGCCAAATCGCCGAGGCCATGACTGGCACCTCGAACACATCGGTCAGCGCCGAGCGCGTCATCGATTTCGCCGAACTGAGCCCTTGAGAGGATCAGCGCCAGAAGCGCCGCGTAACGGCGCCCTGACGATTCCACACCCCACTCCATTTCAACTGAAACCAAGAGGAAGACACCCCCATGGCCAAGGCAAAAGTGACCTTTCAGGACATCGATCAAACCGTCAATGTCCCCGCCGGCATCCGCGTCATCGATGTCTCCGAGAAGATCGGCGCCGGCATCATCTATGGCTGTCGAGAAGGCGATTGCGGCACCTGCATGATGCACGTCGTCGAAGGCTGGAACAATCTTACCGAGCCCTCGGTGCTCGAAGAAAAGGTCTTGCGCGAGAACATGGCGAGTCGCCATGACCGCCTTGCCTGCCAGGCCCAGATTATCGGCGATTGCACCGTCAAACCGGCCTAGCGCGCCGGCTGGTCCCGATCGGCATCCCTTCTCTCCCATCCAACATCCAACGCGGAACCAACATCCATGGCACTCGTGACCTTTTCAAACCCTGACTACAAAGACAAGACCGTCTACGCGGTCGCTGGCAGCCACACCGAGACCCTGCTCAAGATCGCCAAGGAGAATAAGATTCCCGTCCAATTCGACTGCCAGGACGGCGAATGCGGCCATTGCCTGGTGCGCGTCACCAGCGTCGACGAAAAGGACCGCATGGGGGATTTCCTGACCGATAAAGAGCAGACGGTGCTCAAGGAACTCGGCAAGCTGACGCAGGATCAGATCGCCCGGCTGCATGTGGAGGATATGCCGAGCGAATGGCGGCTAGCCTGCCAGATGATCGTGCGCGACGAAGACGTCCGCGTCGAGTACTGACCCATGCCTGCGCCTGCCCGAGTGACGCCCGCCTCTGGCATGGAGGCGAGCACCCCATCGGTGCATCCTGGCCATGATCGCCCGGCATCGGTGCCGAATGCGGCGGCCAGACGCTCGCTCGGGCATCGGCTAGGCGTCGAGCACTGGCGGCAGTGGCTTCTCGCCCATGCCGCCGGTCACGCCAATGACGGGATCATCGCCTCGATGCTCGCAAGCCAGCGTTGTGGCCTCGGCGCCATGCCGAATTGGCTCGGCCTCACGCCCGAGGCCTTCAAGGCTCTGATCGCCGATCACTTTCCGGCGCTGCGGCAGAGCGCATTCCTGCAGCCAGGACGCCAGCTCGACCCAACCCGAGCCGATGAGCGCGATGAGCTGGTTCGGCTCTTGCTTAAAAACAGCGAGCAGCCGTCTCATCCTAGCCCTGCTCGACAACAGCACTGGATGGCCGGGATCGTCGCTGCGGGCTGCATGGGCAGCGATCATCTCTGGCAAGACCTGGGCTTGCGCCAGCGCGCGGAACTGAGTTTTTTGATGGAACACCACTTCCCGGCGCTTGCTGAACAGAATTGCCACGACATGAAGTGGAAGCGCTTCCTGTACAAACAGCTGTGCGAGGCCGAGGGCATCTACACCTGCCGTTCACCGTCCTGCGAGGTCTGCGTCGATTACCATGCTTGTTTCGGGCCTGAGAACTGAATTCCTCCTGCTCGCCGAGAACGACAGCGGCGATCAGATGAAGCGTCGCGCCATCGGCGCCTACCTAGGCCTGGCCGTCGGCGATGCGCTCGGCGCCACCGTCGAGTTCATGACCCCGCGCGAGATCCGCGACCACTATCGCGAACATCGCGACATCAAAGGCGGCGGCTGGCTGCGGCTGCGCAAGGGACACGTCACCGACGACACCGAGATGACGCTCGCGCTCGGCCAGAGCATCCTCGACGCCGGCGGCGTCGATGCACAGGCCGCCGCCGAGGCCTTCAGCGACTGGATGCGCAGTAAGCCGATCGACATCGGCAACACCGTGCGCCGCGGCATCTCGCATTACCGGCGCACCGGCGA
>PWTO01000022.1 GCA_003562815.1 Chromatiaceae bacterium
CGGTTGTTCCAGCTTTCACCAAGCCGCGCACAGCACTCAGTGACACCACTCAGTGGGTGTGCTGGTGGACGAGGTTGTAGGGCGAGCGCCATGATACATTATCTTTGGCTTGGCTGAAGATAACCTGCGTGCGTGCAAGCACGGCTGGTGAATCTGGCCCTATTGGCCGGTTGGGGATGATGGAGGAGGTTGCGCCACAAATCCCGGGGGGAGGGATGCCGCAAAGGGGGCGGAGTGGTTGGCGCGGTGGATGTCAGCAACGAGGATCGCCCCAATCCCGGGGCGACTTTCAGAACCGTTCTAGCGAGCTGTCCGTATCCAGCCGCCTGCTCAAGCCGCTTGGACTTGGGCGTGCTCGAAGGCGTGCTCAAGCTCGCGCTCGGCGGTGTTGCCCTGGGGTTCCACGTTGAGGCTATCGATCAGACGCATGCTCTTGAACAGGCTGAACATCTTATTCGGGACATTGACCAGGCGCAGATGGCCTTGCTGCGCGGCGAGGCTGTTCTTAGCGGCCAGCAGCAGACCGATGCCGGTAGAATCGATGGAGCGCGCGTGCTGGAAATCGAAGACGATGTCGCGCACATCCTCCTTCAGCGCGTCCTTGAGCTGACGCTGCAAGCTGGGAACGGAACTCGCGATCAGCGCTTCCTGCACGATGGCGCGGATGGCGTTGGACTCGTGGAGAAGTTCGGTGTGTTGCGTGGTCATGATGATGTCTCCGGATCGCTGCTTTGGTGTTGCCTGAATTCGGCCGCTGGGGCGTCGAACGCCATCCCTGATGCGCTGATTCATAGATTAGAACAAGACTTCCCAAGCTTCAGTAAAGACTTGTTAAGACGGCTGAAGATGCGGATAGACCCTAGACACCGCTCAGACCCGGTTGGAGACCGATAACGATGCCTGATTTACCGCGACCCGATGAAGACGCGTTACAGCGGCATCTGCGCGAGGTACAACAGCTGCTGGAGAAACAGCAGTTGGTCGAGGCGCTGACGCAGCGCCAGCGCATGCCGCATCAGCGCCTGGTCGAGAACATCACCCATCGCCAGAACCTCACGCGGCTGCAGCGTAAGCTCGACCGGCTGCACCCGGCCGATATCGCCCATATCCTCGAGGCGCTGCCGTTTGACCAGCGCCTCTACGTCTGGGATTTGGTCAGAGCGGAAAAGGACGGCGATATCCTGCTCGAGGTCTCGGACGCGGTGCGCCCGAGCCTGCTCGAGACCATGGACCGCGACGAGATCAAGGCCGCAGCCGAGGGCTTGGATGCCGATGAAATCGCGGACTTGATCCCGGATTTGTCCGAGGATTTGGCTCGCGACATCCTCGCCTCGCTCGATCAGCGCGAGCAGGCGCGGGTGCGCGAGGTGATGTCCTATGCCGAGGACACGGTCGGCGCCTTGATGGACTTCGATCTGGTCAAGGTGCGCGAGGATGTCACGCTCGAAGTCGTCGCGCGCTACCTGCGCCGCTTCGAGGCGCTGCCCGATCACACCGACAAGCTCTTCGTCATCGACCGCGACGAGCGCCTGCGCGGCATCCTCACCCTCGAGGCGCTGCTGATCAACGAGCCCGAAACCGAGGTCGGCGAGGTGATGCAGGCGAGCGGCCTGATCCTGTTTCGCGCCGAGGACGAGGCGCGCCAGGCGGCCAGCGCCTTCGAGCGCTACGATCTGGTCTCGGTGCCGGTGGTCGATAAGGATCGGCACCTGATCGCCCGTCTCACCGTGTCCGATGTGGTCGACTATATCCAGGAAGAGAACGAGGCCGAGATCCTCGGCAACGCCGGCCTGCAGGAAGAGGAAGACATCTTCGCGCCAGTGCTGCGCTCGGTGAAGAACCGCTGGGCCTGGCTGGCGATCAATCTGATCACTGCGGTCATCGCCTCGCGTGTGATCGATCTCTTCGAGGGCTCGATCGAGAAGCTAGTGGCGCTGGCGGCGCTGATGCCGATCGTCGCCGGCATCGGTGGGAACGCCGGTAATCAGACCATCACCATGATCGTGCGCGCGATCGCCATGGGGCAGGTGCAGCCCTCGGCCTGGCGCCGGCTCATCCTCAAGGAACTTGGCGTGGCGCTGATCAATGGGCTGGTGTGGGGCGGCGTGATCGGTGTCCTCGCCGGGGTGGTCTACGACAACCCCGAACTCGGCATCGTCATGGTTGCGGCGATGACGCTGAATCTGCTCTTGGCAGCCACCGCAGGCGTCGTGATTCCGCTGCTACGCCAGCGCCTAGGCCGCGACCCGGCGCTCGGCAGCTCGGTGATGATCACCGGCCTGACCGATTCCGGTGGTTTCTTCATCTTTCTCGGTCTGGCGACGCTGTTTCTGTTGTAGCCGCGATGATTCCCGGGCGCTCTGACTGGGTTTTCAGGCATAGGCCGGCTGGAAGCCGGGGCTCTGCCCCGGTGTTTCGGTAGCCGGGCGATCCTGGTCCCAGTACGGCGAGAGCTTGCGTAGCTGCGCGACCACCGGTGGCACCGCGTCGATGACGCGCTCGATCTCCTCCGCAGTGGTGTAGCGCGAGAGCGAAAAGCGGGTGGTGCCATGGGCGGCGGTGAAGGGAATGCCCATGGCGCGCATCACATGGCTCGGCTCCAGCGAGCCCGAGGTGCAGGCCGAACCGCTGGAGGCGGCGATGCCGAGCTTGTTGAGCAGTAGCAGGATGGCCTCGCCCTCGATGAACTCGAAGGCGATGTTGCTGGTGTTGGGCAGTCGGTTGCTGGGGTCGCCGGTGACGAAGCTGTTCGGCACCGCCGCAAGGATGCCTTGCTCGAGCCGATCGCGCAGCGCGGCGACCTGGGTGCGCTCCTCGTCGATGTGGGCCTGGGCGAGTTCGCAGGCCTTGCCCAGCGCGACGATGGAAGCGCTGTTCTCGGTGCCCGCGCGCCGGCCGCGCTCCTGATGACCGCCGCGCAGCAGCGGACGGAAGCGGGTGCCCCGGCGCAGATAGAGCACACCGATACCTTTGGGCGCATGCAGCTTGTGCCCGGACAGCGAGAGCATGTCGATCGCGGTGGTCTTGAGGTCGATCGGTAGCTTGCCGACGGCCTGGACCGCGTCGGTGTGGAACATGACGCCGGCCTCGTGCGCCATCTCCGCCATCGCCTCGACTGGAAACAGGGTGCCGGTCTCGTTGTTGGCCCACATCACCGAGACGATGGCGACGCGCTCGCTGAGCAAGGATTGGTAGTGCGCGAGGTCGAGCCGACCCTGTCCATCGACCTTGAGCCTGTGGACGGTATAGCCGTCCTTCTCGAGATGCTCGCAGAGGCTCAGGACTGCCGGATGCTCGACCACCGTGGTGATGATCTCGCGCCGCTCGGGCTGGGCCTTGAGCGCGGAGAGGATGGCGGTCGAATCGGACTCGGTGCCGCAGGAGGTGAAGACGATCTCCGAGTCGAGTTCGGCGCCGAGCAGGGCCTGCACCTGCTGGCGCGCGGTCTTGATGGCGCGCCCGACGCGGTCGCCGAACTGGTGCATCGAGGAGGCGTTGCCGAACTGCTCGCTGAAGTAGGGCAGCATGGCCTCGACCACCTCGGGCGCGACCATGGTGGTGGCGTTGTTGTCGAGATAGATGCCGATGGGGGGTTGCTTGCTGGACATGCTGGTTGGGCTCATGGTGTTGGCTGTTGGATTCCCCCGCTCAGGCGCGCTGAGCGGCTGCCCTGCCCATTGCCTGGGCTGGGACCACGCGGACCAACTCGCCGAGGTCTTCGCAGAGGCGCGTCTGAATCCCCTCCAGCGTGACCGAGGCGAGTTGGCAGCCGGAACAGGCGCCGACCATCTTCACGAACACGTTCTTGCCGTCGATATCGATCAGCTCGACGTCGCCATGGTCGCGCTGCAGATTCGGACGGATCGCTTCGATGGTCTGCTCGATGCGGCGGATGCGGGCTAGGTTGCTGAGCTTGGGGCGCGCTGCGGCTGATGTAACGCTTGCTGCGCCTGTCGAAACGGGCTGTAGCGGGTCAGCCGACTCAGGCGTCTGTAAGCGGGTTGACATGACCGGCATGCCAACGGCAACCCGTTTGCGCTCAGGCGCTTTAGCGGGCGGCGCCGATGGCTGAAAGGGGCGCCCTTGCTCGGCGAGTACGCGCGCAAGCACCTCTTCGACGCCCTCATGACAGGCCGAGCAGCCGCCGCCGGCCTTGGTATAGTGGGTGACCTCTTCGACGCTGCTGAGGTTGTTGGCGCGGATGGTCTCTTCGATCAGCACCTCGTCGACGGCGAAGCATTTGCAGATCATGGCGCCTTCTGCGTGAGCGTCGCTCCAGACCTCGCCACGGTAGTTGGCGACCGCCGATTGCAAGGCCTCGCGACCCATCACCGAGCAGTGCATCTTCTCCGGCGGCAGGCCATCGAGATAGTCGGCGATATCCTGGTTGCTGACCTTGAGGGCCTGATCGAGCGTCATGCCCTTGATGAGTTCGGTCAGCGCCGAGCTGGAGGCGATCGCCGAGCCGCAGCCGAAGGTCTGGAAGCCGGCGTCGAGGATGGTCTCGTTCTGCGGGTCGACCTTCAGGGTCAGGCGCAGTGCATCGCCACAGGAGAGCGAGCCGACCTCGCCGATCGCATTGGGCTCGGCGACGGCGCCGGCATTGCGCGGGTTGAAGAAGTGCTCTTTGACGGTGTCTGAGTAATCCCACATGGTCTGGCTCCAGGCTCGAGTTGAAGGCGGCTGCGGGCGCCGAACGGGCGCCGGGCGGTGCGATTGAGAATCCGCATGGCTGTATCTTTAAGCAAATCTCGGGCCTGGTGTGGAGTGGCTCTTACCGGCTTGATCATCAAGGAGATTCACGATGAGGGCGGTACGCCGATGTCGGGCTTATGACAGAGGGATTGTCGCCTGCGCAACGCGCGGACCTGTGCAGCCTAAGCCTTGGCGAGACTCGGGTCGCTGTGCTTGAGGATGTTGTCATCCGGTGGGATCAACTCAATCCTCGTCGCTGACCTCGGCGAGGACCAGTCCGGTGGCACTATCGAGGTCGCGGGTGAAGCGCAGGCAGTGCTCGCTGGCGTCGATCAGATAGAGGTTGAAGCCGTCGGATGCGCGCACAGGCTCGATGCCGGCACCGATGTCGTCATCGAGACAGTGGGTGAAGTGATGGTCTGGGAAGGCATCGCGCAAGGCCGCGACCGAATCGCTGCTAAGGCCAGCGCGGCTGACGATGGCCTCGATCTGGTCGAGAAAGGTCGTGGTGATCATGGCGTGGATGCCCCTCGTTGGCGGCGTTGCGGCGAGCAGCGCCGCCTGTTGCCAAGCGTTCTGATCCCGCTTCAAGCCTCTTCTGGCGTGCGCTCGAAGTGCACCCGCGCTTCGGTCTCCCTACCCATGATCTTGGCCAACCAAGGCGGTGCCTTGTTGGCGAGGGTGCGCGAGAGTTCGGCGATGTGCTCGCGGGCGTTGCCCATCTGTGGACGCTTGATCGGGTGGATGTCGCGCTTGACGACCTTGGCGGCAGCCGGGCCGCCGATGGAGGCGACGTAGAGCACCTGGCAATCGGCGATCAGCGAGGCGCGATAGCTGTTTTTGTCGTCTTGCAGCTCGCCGGCGGTGGGGTCGATGTCGCGACAGTCGATGAGCTTGAAAGTGTTGGCGGCAACTTGATAGACCAGGAAGCGTTGGCAGGAGCCGAAGTGGCCGTCGAGCAG
>PWTO01000217.1 GCA_003562815.1 Chromatiaceae bacterium
CGCATAGAGCGCGCTGGCGCCCGCTGCGCGTGCCGCGACGCCCATCTCGTGGTGCACCTCGACGCTGTCGGCTCCCAGCTCACCGAAATCCCCGAGCACCAGCAGGTGGTGCCCATCGCTCGGCAGAGGCAACGCGGTGAGCACATCCACCGCAGCCGCGAGCGAGTCCGGGTTGGCGTTATAGCTGTCGTCGATGAGTTTGGCGCCGTTCCGGGCGCGACGCGGTTGCAGGCGACGCGCGACCGGGTGCAAGCGTTCGAGGCCGGCGCGGATCGACGCTGGATCGATGCCCAGGGCGGTGGCGCCGGCGATCGCCGCCAGGGCATTGCGGACATTGTGGGAGCCGGCCAAGGGCAGCGCGATCTCAAGCTCGGCGCCCTGGATCGTCGCGCTGAAGCGACTGCGGAAGCCGTCGGCATCCCAGGTCTGGGCGATGGCCTGCTCGTCGGCATGCACTTGAGCACTCGGGCCGGTGCCGAAGCTCAGAGTTGGGCGCCCCTCGGCGAGATCCTGCCAGAGTGGCGTCCAGGGTACGTCCGCCATGAACACGAAGGTGCCATCGGCGGGGAGACCGCGCGCGATCTCGCCCTTGGCGTGGGCGACGCCCTCGACACTGCCGAAGCCTTCGAGATGGGCGCGACCGGCGTTGGTGATGAGCGCCACATCGGGACGCGCGATCTCGGTCAGATAGCCAATCTCGCCGTGATGATTGGCGCCCATCTCCAGGATCAGAAACCGCTCGTCGCGGGCGCCGAGCAGGGTCAGCGGCATGCCGATGTCGTTGTTGAGGTTGCCCTCGGTGGCGCGGGTGGCGCCGACGCCCGAGAGGATGGCGGCGAGCATCTCCTTGACCGTGGTCTTGCCGTTGCTGCCGGTGATGGCGATCACGCGCGCCGCGATGCGATCGCGCCAGGCGGCGGCCAGTCGCCCCAGGGCGAGCCGGCTGTCGGTGACGACGAGCTGAGGCAGCGGGCTGTCGAGCGCCTGCTCGACCAGCGCGGCGACGGCGCCGTTGGCGGCGGCCTCGGCGACATAGTCGTGGCCGTCGAAACGCGCCCCGCGCAGGGCGATAAAAAGGCGGTCTCGACAGTCGCCCCGGCTGTCCGTGGTCACGCCGTCGAAGGGGCCATCCGCCCCGCTGAGCTGCGCGCCGATGGACTCGGCTGCGGCGGCGAGCGTCCACAGCGGCGGCATGCCCGTGTCGGCGGACGCTGGCATGGAGGGGGCTGTCATCGCTTGACCTCCGGGGCTTTGGTGGAGGTCAGGATCAGCGGATGCGTGGGATCGTCGGGCGCGACGTTGTAGAGCCGCAGCGCCGCTTGCATCACACTGGCGAAGGTCGGTGCGGCGACGATGCCGCCGAAATAGTCTTTGCCGCGTGGCTCGTCGATCATCACCACCATGACAAAGCGCGGAGCGCTGACCGGTGCCATGCCGACGAAGACAGATTGGTACTTGCCGTCGATATAGCCGCCTTCAGTCGCCTTCTTCGCGGTGCCAGTCTTGCCCGCAACCCGATAACCGGGAATCGCGGCGCGGCGCGCGGTGCCAGCGCTGGAGACGACGGTTTCGAGCATCTCGCGCACGGCCCGCGCCGTTTCAGGCGTAAACACCCGTTCGGCAGGTGGAATCCGATCGCGTCGGAACAGCGTCGTGGGTCGCTTGAGGCCGTCAGCGGCAATGATCGCGTAGGCCTGGGCCAACTGCAGGGTGGTGACGTTGAGCCCGTAACCGAAGGTGAGTGTGGCGTGCTCGAAGTGAGACCAGCGCGCATAATGGGAGAGAAAGCCGGTGCGTTCTCCAGGGAAGCCAACCTCGGTCGTCTTGCCGAACCCAAGGTGACCATAGAGCTGCCAAAGCACCGCTGGGTCCATCTGCTGGGCAATCTTGACCACGCCGACATTGCTCGATTTGGTGAGCACGCCGGTGGTGTCGAGTCGTCCGAGATTGCGATAATCGCGCACCCGGTTTCTGCCGATTTGGAGCACGCCCGGCGAGGTGTCGATGGCGGTCTGCGGCTTGACGATGCCACGCTCGAGCGCAGCGGCGATAACGAACGGCTTGACCGTGGAGCCGGGCTCGAAGACATCGGTGAGGGCGCGGTTACGGCGCGTCTCGGCGGACTCGCGACGCGGCTGATTGGGATTGAACGACGGCTGATTGACCAAGGCGAGGATCTCGCCGGTGCTCACGTCCAATAACGCCGCAGAACCGCCGATGGCACGGTGCTCGTCGACCGCGCGTTTGAGTTCGCGGTAGGCCAGAAACTGCAGGCGTTGATCGATGCTGAGCGCGATATCCTCGCCATGCACCGGCGCGCGCAACTGCTCGACCTCCTCGACGATGCGCCGATGCCCATCCTGGATCACCCGGCGTCTGCCGGGGTTGGCCTTGAGCTGGTTGTTACGGATCAGCTCGATGCCTTCCTGCCCCTGGTCGTCGATGCCGGTGAAGCCGATCACCTGGCTGAGGATCTCGCCGCCGGGATAGAAGCGGCGATACTCGGTCTCCATGCCGATGCCGCCGAGGCGATAGGTCTCGACCACATCCTCGACCGCGCGCGCGCGATGCGGCTCGACGCGCCGCTGCAGGTACATGTAACGACGACCGCGCGCGGCGCTCTGGGCAATCCGCGCGGCGAGGGCGTCGGCCGGCTCCTCGAGCGCGAGCGCCAAGGCCTCGAGTGCGACGCCCCGCTCGATCAATAGCTGTGGGTCGGCCCAGATGGTCGCGACCGAGGTACTGATCGCGAGTGGCTCGCCGTTGCGATCGGTGATGATGCCGCGGCGGGCCGGGATCTCGCGATCGCGCAGGAAGCGCTTGGCGCCTTCCTCCTGCAGGAACTGGGTCTCGAACACCTGGCGATAGAAGGCGCTGGCGCTGACCGAGGCAAAGCCCACCGCGAGCGCCAACCCGATCAGCAGGCGGCGCCTGGCGAAGCTCATGGCAAGGCGTGTATGCGCCGCCTTCGAGTGGCGTTGCTCGCCCGGTTTGAGGTCGGCTTTGAGGCCAGTCTTGAGATCAAGGCGGATCATTGGCGTTTCACCTCCACGACACGTAGCTCCCCGGTGCGCGGCAGGTGCATGTTCAACGCCTGGCGGGCGGTGCGCTCGATGCGGGTTTGCGTCCCCATCGCCGCCTCTTCGATGCGCAGCCGGCCCCACTCGACATCGAGGGCATCGCGTGCAGCGCGAACCGCTTGCAGATCGACGAACTCGACGCGCGTCAGATATTTGACATAGACCACCGCAGTGGCCGTGGCGACCACGCCGAGGCCGAGCAGAGCGGTTCCGATCAGCGCTGCGATGCGCCGCCTCTGGTGCATCATGACAGCCGCTCTGCAACACGCAGCACGGCGCTGCGCGCGCGTGGGTTGCGCGCGATTTCCGCCGCCGATGGCCGTATCGGCGCACCCAGGCTGCGCAAGCGGCGGCACAACTCGGCGTCTCGAACCGGCACCCCTTTGGGGATACGGGCGCCCTGGGCCTCGTCGCGGATAAAGCGTTTCACCAGCCGATCCTCAAGCGAGTGGAAACTGATCACCGCCAGGCGACCGCCGCTGGCGAGCAGCTCGCAGACGCCGGCGAGGCCGGCGCGTAGCTCGTCGAGTTCGGCATTGATCTGGATGCGGATGGCCTGGAAGCTGCGCGTCGCTGGATGCTTTCCGGGCTCGCGCGTGGGCACCGCGCGCTCGATCAGGGCCGCGAGTTGAGCGGTCGTGGCGATCGGCTGCTGTTGCCGCGCGGCGACGATGGCGCCGGCGATGCGGCGCGCGAAACGCTCCTCGCCGAGTTCTTTGAGAACGCTGGCGATGGCCTGCTCGCTCGCGCGCGCGAGCCAGTCGGCGGCACGCTCGCCGCTGCTTGGGTCCATGCGCATGTCAAGCGGGGCGTCGGCATGGAAGCTAAAGCCCCGGGCGGCTTGATCCAGTTGCGGCGAGGAGACGCCGAGATCGAGCAAGATGCCGTTGATCCGCCCCATCCAGCCGCGCGCTCGCGCAAGCTCGGGGAGCTGCGAGTAGCGGGCTTGCGCGATCTCGAAGCGCGGATCGCTGGCCGCTAGGGCGTGTCCGGCCGCAAGCGCTTCGGGATCGCGATCGACCGCAAGGAGGCGCCCCGCAGGGCCCAGCTGGGCCAACAGCGCGCGGGCGTGGCCACCGCGACCGAAGGTGCCATCCAGATAGTAACCTTGTGTGCTGATTGCCAAAGCCTGCATGCTCTCTGCCAATAAAACCGGGACATGCTCATGCGCTGCCATCGGCTGGCTTGCCCCCTGTATGTGCTGCTGTGTGTGCCGTCCCCTTCGGCAGGTGTCGTCGTCGCCTGCCAAGCGATCTGGGGGATGACAAGAACCTGGAGTCGCGATGCTGCGGCCTCCCAATCTTAAGAGGCCGGTGTCCGCCGGTCAAGGCAGAACATCGCAATTTTCGTTGTAAGACAACGGGATTACGGCGACTTTGAAAAAATCGCTTGAAGTAAAGAATAACCCTATGCCTGGCCTTAGGTTGCGTGGCGGGCGTTAGTCGGCGTAGAACGCGATCTCGGCGATACAGACATCGGCCGTCATCGCCCGGCCGATGGCCACGATACCCAGGCGCTCAAGGCGGCTCGGATCGAGGGCGGCCTCCAGGCGATGCGCTTCAAAGGCTGCGAACGGCAACCGCTGTTCACGCCACTGCGTGTCGGTGGGGAAGGTCGCGCGGTAGGATTGCCAGGGCAGGGTGGTGGCTGCGGTCTTGAGATGGAGATTGTAATCGGCGCCATCGCCGCGCACGATAAGCCGGATGCCGTCGAAAGCGCTGGCATCGAGCGGCTTGCGCTCAGGCGACAGGTCGAGGTGCATCTGCACGAAGCCCCCATTATTTTCCAGGCTCACGCGCCCGTCTAGGCACAGCGCCGGGCGTCCGTCGATCTCGCGCTTGGTCGTCTGTGCCTCCGAGACTCCGCCCATGACGCGGTCAGTGGCCAAACGCCAGGTGGTGCCAAGCGCGGATTTTTGGTCTGGGTGGCGGAAATCATCGATCAGGCCGAGGTCATCGGCGCGGGCGGGGGTGGTCATGGCGAGGAGGAAGAGGAAGATGGATGTCAGCATAGCGGTACAGTTTGGACGCCTGCGTGGCTTGGGTCTAGTGTTCGCGGCCAACGCGGTTAGCGGCTGGATGCGATACTGTGGAAAACCTCCCAAGTTCGCGATCTGATGGACTCCCTCTACAAAGGCTATCCTGTTGGGTATCTGATCACTTGGCAGTCGGTCGGGGCAAAGCTCAAAGACGGTCAAATCGCAGCCCATCAACAAATTCTGATCGAATTGCTGAGATTTTTTCTGGCACAAGTCAGCTCACCTTCTTGCGCCACTATTTTCATAGAGCGCGAGGACGCCGTTGCGGCCCTCGACACAGGAGCTGCTGCGCTGAAACAGATCGGCACAGTCCCCGGCGACCTGCTCAAGGTACCGACGGGTCTCCTCATCCAACGACTGGATCGGGTGCGCGGGCTGCTGCAGCGGGTTTTTCCTCGGTCAGTTTGCACTTCCAAGGGTTCAAACCGTTACAATAAAACATGGCGCAACATAGATGGACATGCTATTCTATGTTGCATGAAGAGCATCAAGTTAAGCGCCTGGGCGAAGCAGCAGGGGATTGCGTACCGCACAGC
>PWTO01000239.1 GCA_003562815.1 Chromatiaceae bacterium
TGAAGGCCGGCTGGGATGAGCGCTATCTCGCCAAGCTCTTATTCGAAGATCCCGACCCACCGAGCAAACGCAAACCATCAGAGGCCTCGAATATTAGCTCCGGTTGATGCGATTGCCCTGAACCCCGGTCCCTTTGGATATCTCGGTGTTCGCTACCGGTATTGAGCGCGATTCCAAACCACGACGGCCAAGCAGCGCCGTCTATCCTTCCCTGCAACCTCTCGATTGGAGGCATCTCGCACCATGCGTCTTCGTCTAACACCCCTACTCGCACTCCCGCTGCTCCTGATCCTCGGCACGGCTCAGGCCGAGCCCACGGCCAGTCCGGGGCCGGCGTCCAAGCGCCCGGACTTCCTTGTCAGTGAACTGGTGACCATGCCTCATCCGATGCGCCTGATCCGCCAGGACCCGCAGCGCTTCGGGGTCAGTTCCGAGCAGATGGAGCGCCTGCGCCGTGAGATCATTGAGGTCTATCCACCCCAGCTGCACCAACGCGTCCAGGCGGCTTGGTCACTGGAGCGCTCGATTCGGCGCGCGGTGCTCGACGAGGGCCAGGATAGCGCCGCCGTTGCGGACCAGCTCGACGAGCTGGTGCAACTGAAGCGCGAGGCCACTGACATCCGCATCGAGGCCCTGAATCGATTTCGCACCCTCCTCGAGCCTGAGCAGTATCAAGCGGTGATGACGGCGAGTGCCGAGGCAGCATGAGCGCGCTGATGGCCTGAGGACTTCGTCTTCCGCATCGCGCTTCCCGCTGCTGCGATCAGCGCGGCAGCGGGATCTCGCGCACCGCACCCTTGCACCCGAACGGCACGCTCAAACCGAGCCAGATCTCTCGCCCAGGGCTCTCCGCCAGGGTATCCACCATCAAGCGGCGGATACGACAGGCACCATCACCGGCAGACCACCAACCTCGCCTCGAATCACCTCGATCCCATAAGCCGCGCCAACAGTCTCCGAGGCGAGCGCCTCCATGCGACCGGTCTTGACGGCTGCACGCGGTCCCAACAGCAGGAAGCGATCGGCAAAGCGCAGCGCAAGATTCAGGTCATGCAGCACGACCAAGGTGATCAGTGAACGCTCGCGCGTCAGCGCCCGAATGCTGCGCAGCACCGCGATCTGGTTGCGCAGATCGAGATGATTCACCGGCTCATCGAGCAGCATCAGCCGTGGCTCTTGAACCAGCGCGCGCGCGATCACCACCTTCTGCAACTCGCCGCCACTGAGGCGACCGACGCGCCGGCCGCTCAGCGGCGCTAGCCCAAGATCACAGAGCATCGTATCGACCATCGCCAAATCGCGCTCGTTTGGCTGCAGCCCGAGATGTGGTAGCCGGCCGAGCAGCACCGCCTCGAACACCGTCACCTGCGCGGTCTCGGTCATCTGCGGTAGATAGGCGATGCGCTGCGCCCGCTCGCGCCGGCTTAGCGAGTTCAAATCAGTGGTATCGATGCAAATCCGGCCTTGCTTGCAAGGCAAGAGCCCTGCGATGAGCTTGATCAGCGTCTACTTACCAATCCCGTTCGGCCCCAGCACCGCCAGCAGTTCACCCGGCGCGACCGATAGACTGAGCTGGTCCAACAGCAGCGGACGGCCGTTGCCGACAGCACTGTCGGCAGAGACGTCACAGGAAGGACCACTAGCGCCATGGCGACCCGCCGCCTTGCTCGAAGTGCCGCGCGCATAGGAGAAAGAGAGTCGGTCGATCTCAAGCATCCTGGTCAGCGCCGTTGGCGCAGCAGGAGAACGAGTAACAACGGCGCACCAAGCAGCGCGGTGACCGCCCCAACCGGCAACATCACCGGCGCGATCAGCACCCGCGCCAGGGTATCGGCAGCGAGCAGGACCAGCGCCCCGGCAAGCGCCGAGAACGGCAGCAGGAAGCGCTGGTCGCCGCCGATCAGCAGGCGGATCAGGTGCGGCGCGATCAGTCCGATGAAACCGATCACGCCGAGGAAGGCGGTGGTCACCGCGGCCAGCGCGGCGGCTGCAGCCGTGCCGATCAACCGTTGTCGGGCAACTGAAACCCCAAGTCCACGAGCGAGATCATCACCCCAGGCGAGCGCGTTGTAATGCCAAGCCGCACGCAGCGGCCAGACCCCAATTGCGACCAGCGCCGCCGCGAGCCAAGCCACCTCGGACCAGCCGGCGCGGCCAAGATCGCCGAAGGTCCAGAACAGGGTCGCCGCTGCCTGGGTGTCGGAGGCGAAGTATTGAACGATCATGGTCGCCGCGCTGGCAAAGGCGCCGAGCGCGATGCCGGCTAAGACCACTGCCTCAGGGGTCAGGCCGCGCAGCGTTCCGATCATTAGGATTAGTGCCGCCGCGCCGAGACCACCGGCTAGTGCCAAGCCAACCACACTCATCGGCGCCTGCAGGGTCATGGCTTCGGTACCCACCGCATGCAGCGCACCGGCATCGAAGAGCACGATGGCGCAGGTCGCGCCAAACGCGGCCCCTTGCGAGATGCCGAGGGTAAAAGGCGATGCCAGCGGATTGCGCAGCAGCCCTTGCAGCACGGACCCAGCCAGGCCCAAGGAAGCGCCGGCCAACAGCGCCGCGATCACCCGTGGCAGGCGCAAGCTCCAGATGACCTGCGCGGCGACCCGCTGCTCCTGATCCGCTGGCGATGGACCGGCCAGCAGTGCCGCTGCGACCGCGCTCGGGCCAAGCTGGTAGGAGCCGCTGCCGAGGGCAATGAGCAGCAGCAGAGCGAGCGCGACGAGCATGGCCAGCCCGAGCAACAGCCGCCGCTGGAGCAAACGCTGGTAGGCTCGACGCGGCGACGGCAGCGCATCCACTGCGTTGCCAACAGCGGACTCTTTGTCTTTGGCAAGCCCCTGCATCAGGATACTGATCCAGTAGCCGGGTGGGGTTTACCGAATTGCTCGATCGCGTCGGATTGCCGCAACAGCCGTGCAAGAGATTGGCAGCGAGCGCCTGACCACACACACAGACTCAATCGTGCCAATCGCCAAGGCGTCAGCCCGCTGATGGTCTTGTCCCGAAACATCTCCCGCAGATCAACCGCCAGGGTGCGGTAGTGGGTCAACCTCGCCGGTCAGCAGATCAACCCGCGCGAATCCCGGCTGGCTCTCCTGCCCCTCTGCACGCAGACGCGCATACAGCGGTTCGCCATAAAAGTCTCGATAGATCGCATCCGCCTTGGCGACCGGATCAAACGCCGGAAACTGCTCCGGATAGAGCCTTGAGGCCATGAACCAGGCGTTGATCAAGGCGTGCTCTACGTTGGTGTTATAGGCATTGAATGGCAAGGTCGCGAAGACCTGACCGCGCTGCACCGCATCCAGCGCAGCGAACAACCCCGGATTGATCGCGACCTCCTTCAGCACCGCCGGCAGACCACCGCCGTCGATGAAGAGGACGGGCGGGTTCCATGCCAGCAACTGTTCAAGATCGATAAAGCGATGCCCAGATTCGGCGATTCGGTCGGCCAGGTTGTCGGCACCGGCCCAGCGCAGCGGCAGATGGCCCGCCTGGGTGCTGGCCAGCCCCTGCTGACCCTTGAGACTGATGCCGCCGATGTAGGCCGGCACGGGGTCGGCATCCGCCACCCGGGTCGCCAGCTCAGCGAGCGAGGCCTCGATGGCGTCGATCAGCGCCTCGGCACGCGCTTGGCGCCCGAGCGGCTCCGCCAACCGCCGCAGCGAGTCGGCAAAGACCGGCAGCTGCAGCTCGCCGATGTCGCCGTAGCTGAGCAGCAGCACCGGGATGCCGGCGCGCTGCTCGAGCATCCGCAGCTGCTGCTCGTCGAGCGTGACGGCCACCGCTAGGTCGGGTTTGACCATCAGCAGCCGCTCCAGATCCGGCAGACGCCCCACACCACCCGGGCCAATCACCGGCAGCGTTTCGCTCAGCTCACCGAGCATGAAGGTATAGGGCCGCCCGCTCGGGCCACGCTGCTCCATCGCCTCGATCGCGCAGAGCCCGTCGGTCGCGTCCAGATAGGCCAGCAGTCGCAACGCACCCGGACCAAGCGCGACGACTCGCGCTGGCGACTGAGTCGCCAGTGGTCGCGGCGCAGTCCCCACATCAGCGGTGTCCGCCGCGGTTGCATGCAGCGGCAGCGCGCTCGACACGCCAGTCAAGGACAGGAGTGCAGCCCAGCTTAGAAACTCACGCCGACCCAGACCGCATCCGACGGCTTGTTTTCTGCCTTGCCTCATGATGATCTCCGGTCCAGCATCGCGCAGCGCACAATATTACAAAATCCAAAAGCGTGTGACCACTCGCCCAGCTCATCGCGCCGCCGATCAGCCCTAGCTCGAGACTGGCGTCAGCCAGCGGCAACGCAAGCGCAGTGCCCTGGATGCGCAGATCGCCATTCGGAGGTGGATTGATCGCGCTAAAGGTGTTGCCGAAGCGATGCGGTTGCGCGCTCTTGAACGCCAAAGGACCCGATCAGGTTATAGCGCGAGTAACAACGCTCAAACTGACCCAAATATCACCCTGGATTCAGCGCATAACCTTCGAGGTTAGGCTGCAGATACGACAGGCACCATTACCGGCTGCCCACCAACCTCGCCTCGGATCAGATCGATCCCGTAGGCCGCGCCGACAGCCTCCGATGCGAGCGCCTACATGCGACCGGTCGTGACTGCTGCGCGCAGACCCAATAAGCATCAGAAAGCGTATCCATAGCTGCTCAATCGGTCACCTGCTCAAGCAGTCGGTTGATCGCCTCAGCCGGTGCTGGTTTCATCAGATGGAAGCCTTGCACCAGGTCACAATCAAGCGCTGCGAGCTGCCGCAGTTGCGAGGAGGTCTCGACACCTTCAGCGATGGTCCTAAGGCCCAGCTCGTGGGCCAATGTCGTCACCACCGCAACGATCCGTTGATCACGCTTGCTCTGATGCATCGCCGCGATGAAGGCACGGTCGAGTTTTAGCAGATTGACAGGCAGATCGCGCAGATAGGCCAGTGACGAGTAGCCAGTCCCGAAGTCATCGATTGCCAACAGGACACCGAGCGCGCGCAGTCGATGTAAGGTTTGCCGAGCGCGCTCCACCTCGTTCATCACACTGCTCTCGGTCAGCTCGAGCCAGAGCACGCTCGGTGGAACCTGATGCCGTTCCAGCGCCTGCTTGATCATAGCCACAAGACCACTGCTGGCAAGCTGATGGGCGGAGATGTTTACGGCCATGCTGAAGTCTCGCGCCACTGGATAAGTCGACCGCCATTGGCGCAGCTGCGCCAGTGCGCTGTCGAGCACCCAGGCGCCCAGCTCAATGATATGCCCGGTTTCTTCAGCGATGGGGATGAAGGCCGCCGGCGACACCAGACCACGTGTCGGATGCTGCCATCGCAGCAGGGCCTCGACCCCAACCGGACGTCGTTGCCGTGCGTCGAAAAAGGGCTGGAAGCAGAGCTGCAGCTCCCCGCGTCGCTCACTGTCACGAAGGTCCTGCGCAAGCTCGATGCGCTCGATCAGGCGCGCGCGAAGCGGCGCGTCAAAGTGCTGCAGCCGCGCACCGCCCAGCGCCTTGGCCTGGTACATCGCGGCATCCGCATCGCGCAGTAGCTCGTGGCAATCGATCTGTCCCTCCTGGATCACCAATCCCGCACTGGCGCTGATTCGATAGGCACGGCCCGAGAGCTGGAAGGGCGGCTCAAACTGGCGCAGCAAGCGCTGGGCCTCGGCATCGATCATCTCGGCCGTGCGCTCCATGCCGTGGAAGACCACAACGAACTCATCGCCGCCAAAGCGTGCGACCAGATCGCCAGAAGCCGTGTTCGCCTCAAGCCGTTTGGCGACATCGATCAATAGCTGGTCGCCGATATGATGACCGACGGCATCATTGACCAGCTTGAAATTGTCGAGGTCCATGAAGCAAATGGCCAGGAGCTCACCGCGATCGCGGGCACGCAGCCGACAGTGCTCAAGACGCTCGAGCAGCAGTGCGCGATTTGCAAGCCCGGTCAACGGATCATGGAGAGCACGATGCTGCGATGCCGCCTGGCTCTCGCGCAGCGCATCCAAGGCCTCCCGCCGCAACAGGGCACCCAGCATCGCATCGGCGACCGCGCGTAGCAGGAACCTGGCTGGCCGACGCCAAACGCGGGTCTGGCGGACCGAGTCGAAGCCAATGAACCCATGCAAGCGCTCTGGGCCGAGCAAGGGCACGACAATCAGCGACTGAATCCCTTGCTGTCCCAGCTCATCGCGCTCCAGGATGCGCTCGTCGGGCAGCGCACTGATATCAGGGATATAGACGAACTCGCCCGCCTCAAGCAGCGGCATCCACCAGTGGATGCGATCCATCGGCACGCGCTGCAGATTGTCGATCTCCGCAGGAATGCCGGGCGCGCACCACTCATGGGTGTTATCGAAGAACGGCGGATCGATCAGAAACAGGTAGCTGCGATCAACGTCGGCGAAGCGACCGATCGATTCCAACGCCGCCTGGATACCGGTATCGATATCGTCATCACCCAATCCGGCAAAACGACGCAACACCCCGCTCATCAGCTCCAATAGGCTATTGAGCTCCTCTTGCTGATCGTGGCGTGCTGGCTGCGCATTCAGCATGATCAATCGCTCCCGTCTGAGGCGATGCGCGGAGACTCACCTGAGGTCTCGGGGCATACCGGTCGCATGATGCTGCAATGCTAATCGATCGATGAGGTTCCGGAATAGTCTGACGGGCGCTCGAGTCTCGCGCTCAAGGACAACAGCGAGACTCAGTCGTTGATGTGCCTCAGAGCGATGCCAGGCGGTTAGCATCCGGAGTTACCCGGAGTGATCAGTATTCCTGGAGGTTAACTTCATCCTATCGAGCAACGACTCGTAAAATCCGTTCAGCATCATCATCCCCCAAACGGCACGCTCAAACTGATCCGGATATCACGCCCCGGGCTCAGCGCATAGCCCTTGTAGGTATCGAGAAAATCCCGGTACTCGGTATCGAACAGATTGCGCACCGTCAGGTCGACCCGAGCCAAGCGGTTGCCGAAGGCGCGGAAGGCAAAGCCCAGATCGAGATCCGCCAGCGTGTAGGCATCGGTCGAGGCGGTCCCAAACGGCAGCAGATCGAACTGCGAGAACGGCTCGCCAGGCGCCGCGTCTTTTGCCGCGGCATGGCGCATGCCGAGGGTCAGATAGGGCTCGCGAATCGGTCCGCGCTCGGCAAACCAGTACGTGGCCTCAAGCCGCAGCGAGTCGGCCGGCAGCAGGGGCAGATCCTCGTCGGTGCGGTCGTTAGTGCCGCGTACCAGGTCCAAGGTACCGCCAAGCTCGAGCCGATCGGTCAGCTGCCAGCTGGCCTCCAGCTCGAGTCCGGTCAGCAGCGCATCGTCCTGCTGGTAGGCAAAGATCGGCAAGCCATTGCGCGACCGACCGGTATCTTGGAGGTAGATGTAGTCGCTGATGGCATTGCGATAGACCGTCGCGCTGCCCTGCAGCCGGGGGGTGTTCCAGCGTAGGCCCAGATCGACGTTGATGGATGTCTCGGGCTCCAGGTTGGGATCACCCTCCTGAATCGCGGCCACGCCGCCGTGGACACCGTCTGCATAGAGCTCGAACAGGCTCGGCGCGCGGAAGCCGCGGCCGAGATTAGACGCGATCGCCACTTGATCGGTGAGGCGATAGACCGCACCGAGCGACCCGGTGAAGACCGAATAGTCATGTGAGTCGCGGCCCACGAAATTCACCGGCGCCCGGGTCTTGCCGGCATCCCCGGTCACGGAGTGCCAGTCATGGCGCAGCCCCGCTTGCAACGTCCAGTCGCCAATGTCTTTGCTCTCGAAGGCGAACAGCGCCAGGTTGCTGACCTCACCACCTGGGGCCAGCACCGTGGTCCCGCGCGAATACTGGATCTTATTGCTGTACTCGACGCCCAAGGTGCCGCCATCGAAGGGTCCGAGCGGCCCATGAATGGCCTCGAGCCGGGCGACATAGCGATCGAATTCGAGATGGATGGTCCCATCATAGCCGGCGCTCAGTGGCTGTCCGGGGCTATTGGCCCGACGTAGGTTGTGCTGCCAGGACAGGGTCGGCTTCAGCTCCCAGTCGGAAGCGAGCGGCATGGCGCCCGTCAGCTGGAGCTGGTCATTGTTCAGCCACAGACCGATGCCTTGGCCGGTCGGCAGCAGAAAGTTGTTCTCGTTATTCCATTGGTTGTAACGCACGCCGAATTCGCCCACGTCGGTCAGCACGCCAGCGCCAAACTGAGCGTTGAGCTGATCGAAATTGGTGAAGGGAAGCTCGCCGGTAAACTTGGGATCGCTCGGATGGCCGGACTCGGCGGCGGTCGCGGCATTGGGGGTCGTCAGGTCGCCCGCGGATCGGCCCATGATGCCGGCATCCAGGCTGAACTGATCGCTGCTCGCGCGCGCCTTGGCGCCGGTATCCCATTGTCCATTGTTGCTGTGATAGACGAACAACGTATCGGCAACGGCTTCACTCTCGCCCTCGGGCATGAACACGAATGCCGGTGCCTGCACATCGATGGCGCCGCCGAGCGCCCCCGAGCCGTAGAGCAGACTGGAGGCGCCACGGACCACTTCGATACGTCCGGCAAGGAAGGGATCGATGTTGGGTGGATGACGCTCGCCGTACTGTTGATAATCGACACCGATCCCGTTCGACAAGACCTGGATCTGATTGCCGCTGAGGCCGCGAATCACCGGCTTACCGACCATGTTTCCGGCGGTGATCGAGGCGACGCCAGGCAAAGCCTCCAGGGTCTCGCCGAGCGTGAACCGCTGGCGGCGACGCAGGTCTTCGCCGGAGAGCACCGCAATGTTCGCCGCCTGCAACAGCGGATCGCCCGGCACCGGCACACCGGCGGTGACCTCGATGGCATCGAGCTGAATCGAGAACTCCTGATCGTCGTTCATCGGTTGCGCGAGCAGTGGCGTGGCAGGACTGCCGACGAGCAGTCCCGCTAAGAACGTGCGATGGACCTTGTGCATCAGGTTCGGCCTCATTGATCAGCAGGGGTTTAGGGCGTGAACGTGATGGTATAACATAAAACACCAAGCGACCTCGATGCAACAGTCGTTGCTTTTCCGTCCTAGCGATCCTGGCTTTCCAACGAGTGGGACGCCACCCATCAAGGGATCGGCTTGAACGCCCAACAGGTGTCAGCCCGACCCGCCCGTCGCCATGCGAGGCTGTGAGAGCGCAGACAATGAATGATCAGCAGACTGAAACCTTATCCATTGCCAACGAGACGGCAATCGATGCTGCGATGCAAAGCCTGCAGGACACCGAGCCCCTGTCTTCGGCTGCCGTGGTGCCAGACGCAACAGCCGACATCACACCACTGCAAGAGACGCTCGCACCGCTGATCGATCTGGCGGGCCATGGGGGGCCGGTGCTGCTGGTGTTGGCGATTATGTCGGTCACCGCGCTGACCATCGTGCTGGCGAAGCTCTGGCAGTTCTCACGGCTGCGCTTGAATGCGCGGCAGCCGGTCGAGACCGCCCTCGCCTGCTGGTCTCAAGGCGATGCGGATGCGGCGCTGCAGGCGATCGGAGAGAATCGGCAGCCGAGTGCCCGCCTTGTCGCTGAGGCGATTCGCGGGCTCCGGCAAGCATCGGCTCAGTCCGCTGCTGGCCTCGACCTGCTTCGTGAGGAGCTCACCCGCTCCGCAAGCGCTCAACTCGAGCAACTGCGCAGCTGGTTGCGTGCGCTCGAGGTGATCGCCACGCTGAGCCCTTTGTTGGGGCTGCTCGGCACCGTCCTCGGCATGATTGAGGCGTTTCGGCAGCTCGCCTCGTCGGGCAGTCAGGTCGATCCCTCAGTCTTGTCAGGCGGGATCTGGCAAGCCTTACTGACGACCGCCGCCGGTTTGAGTGTCGCCATCCCGGTGGTACTGTTGCATAGCTGGCTGGAGCGTCGCGTCGAGCGTTGCGCGCATCGCATGGAGGATGCCGTGACGCGGATCTTCACTCGTTCGCTGAGTGACCCCGACCCCATGCACGGGCCCTTGGCAGCCGCGCAGCAGCGGCCAACGATCAGCGCGGTTGGCGCGTCTGGCGAAGCGGGACGCCGCGCTGCGTTCAATCAAGCCTGATGGCAGTCGGGGCGTAAGGGTTGATCCGCCAAGACTGAATCCCGCCGCGATGGACTTGCAGACTCGCCATTGGCTCATCGCGCTCCTGCTCGCCGTTGTCCTGCACGCGGCGCTGGCACTCGCCTTGGTGCCGCGGTTGTCGTCCTCGCCCGCTCCTGAGCCGGTGGCGATTGTCTTGGAGTTCGGAACCAGTGGCGATGGGCGGCCGGCCGGTGGTCTCGGAGAGCCTGCAGGCGTGCTGGGCGCCGTCGGGCCTGCAGCCGCCGCGCCCCTGGTCGCAAGCGATGCCAGCGCCCACTCGGAACTGACCATGGGCACTGCTGTCACCGCAACGGAGGTGGCAGCTGCAACGGTTGAGTCAAAGGACGCGACCACACCGCCGGAGACGGCTCAACGGCCGATTCCGGCCACCGCAAGCGCTATCGCCGCCGAGGAGCCGATCACGCCCCCAGCAGAGCGGCCTCAACCAATCCAAGCCAAGGTCCAACCCGCGCCCGCGCCAAAACCAACATCCAAGCGCGAAACAGTCAACGCTCAACCGAAGCCAGCACCAACCGCAAAGGCCAAACCCAAGCCTGAGCCCAAACCACAGCCAACGCGCAGACCTGAGCCGAAGCCAAAACCCAACGCCTCGACCACGGCTGCTAAGCGTGACGCCGATCCACCAGCACCTCCACGAACGCGAGCGCCTACCGCCAAGCCGCCAGGCGCCTCTGTATCAGGGAGTCGCAAGGGCCAAGGGACAAGGAGCGGTAGCGGCCACAGCGCGAGTCAAGACGCGCAGGGGGCCGGACGTAGCTCCGGCAGCGGCCGTGGTTCTAGCAGCGGCAGCGGCTCTGGCAGTGGTTCTGGTCGCGGCAGCGGCTCGGCCAGCGCTGCTAGCTATTACGGTCGGCTCGCCTCCTGGCTCAATCGCCACAAACGCTATCCTGCCCAGGCGCGTCGCCAGCGCTCGCAAGGCACGGTCAAGGTCCGATTCACGATTGATCGCAATGGGCGTCTGCTGTCGCATCAGATCGTCAGCAGCTCCGGCCATCGACTCCTCGACCAAGAGGCCGAAGCGATGCTTAAACGCGCATCGCCGATGCCCGCCATCCCGGCTGTGCTGAATCGTTCACGGCTCACGGTGACGCTACCCGTCAATTTCAGCCTGCGATGACCTGCTCGCACCAACGACTGACCCTAGTCAGTTTTCATACCTTTTCTAAAAAAGTAAGATATCGCTGCATCGAACGATCCCTGTCGAGAGGCAAATATGACCTGTCATGGTCTTCAGCAGTGCAGCATCGCCGTCGTTGGCGCCGGTTTATCCTTGACTTGCAATGGGGTGATCGCGCAAGCACAGGAGGCTATCAGCATAGACGATGAGGTCTTGCTGCTTGACCCGATCGAGGTCAGCGCCGCCCCGATCTACTCGGTTCAGTACCCTGGGGATACGCTCTACACTGGGAGTGCGCTGACCGAGGCAGGTCGGCAGATGAGCGGTGCCGCTGGACGCAACAACATCTATGCCAACCTGGATCTGCTCCCCGGCGTTGACACCGAGACGCTCGATCCTTACGGACTCGGCGGCACCTTCATGCGCGTGCGCGGCATCAAGAGCCAGTTCGTTGGCATGTCGATCGAAGGCTTACCGAACTACGGCATCATGCCGATTGGCGCACGTCCGCAACTCTATGATGTCGAGAACATCGAGACGCTGGAGCTCTACAAGGGCATGGCGCCGCTGGCGATCGGCTCAGCCGTCGGCAACCGCGGTGGCGCTATCGCACTGCGCTACCGCCGCCCTGAGCCGGAGGCTGCAGCCGAGATCAGCCAAGCACTCGGCTCGGACCACTATCAGCGCACCTTCGCGCGTCTTGACAGCGGCAGCTTCGGTCCGGGTGTGCGCGCCTTCCTGTCCGGCTCCTATACCGATGCCGACAAGTGGAAGGGCGCGGGCTCGCTCGGTCCGCGTCAGAACCTGGCCTTCGGCCTCAGCTACGGGCTCGATCAGAACGGTCCGACCGGCGAGCTGTTTTTCAACGCCACGGATGAGGACTTCAACGCGTTCCGTGCACTGAGCTACGCGCAGGCACAGCATGTGAGCCGCTATCGAGACTTTGACTATAACCGCCACCGCACCGGTGACCCCACCGATGATGTTGACTACTTCGATTACTACCACAGCAGTAGCGAGAACCGTGATCTGCTGACCATCGGCAGCCTGCCGCTGTCCTTCGGCACCCTGACGTTCAAGCCCTACTATGCCGAAGAACAGGCCGAGATTCGCAACGGCCGGCAAGATCGGTTTCGCGATCTGAACCGCTACGGTCTCAATGTCGACTTCATCGGCGAGGTCGGCGGCTTAGAGATCAGTACCGGCTATTGGTGGGAATCGGCGGACCTGGAGAAGTCGGTGCGCCGGATGCGCATCACCCCGACGGGCAGAGACTACGCCGGCTGGGCCTACCTGGCCGAGAACGATGGGCGCGGCAGTATCCACAGCCCCTATTTCCAGCTCGGGCAGCAAGGCGAGCGCCTGCGTTGGCAGGCTGGCATCAAGTATTTCCAGTACACCGAGCCGGCAAGCACCGCCTTTCGCACCAACGCGGACACGCCGGCCGACTGGAACGCAGCCCGCCGCCATAACCTGGGACCGAATCCAGACCTGAGCCTGGACGCCTTTACCTTTGACGCCTGGCTACCGAATCTCGGTATCAGCTGGGCGCTTGATCCGAGTGGCGGCACTGAGGTCTACGCGAACTATGGTCGCAATTACATGCGGCCCTACGCGTTCGTCCCGGTCACCAACATCGTCGCGAGCAACCTCGCCCGCTTCGAGGCCGCGGGGATGAACCTTCAAGCTGTGTTCGACGACTGGCAGCTCGAGACCTCCGACAACATCGATCTTGGGCTGCGATTTCAGAGCGAGCAGCTGGCACTGACTCCCACCCTGTTCTACGCCAAGCACCATGACCTGCTCGCCGTCGCCTACGACCCGCGTGTCGGTCTCAACTATCATCAGAACGTCGGTGGCGCCACCGCCTGGGGCGCCGAGCTCTTGGCAAGTCTGCAGATCACGCCATCGTTGTCGGCCTTTGTCTATCCGACCTATCTGCAATTCACCTTCGACGATGATCTCAGTCGCGCTAGCGCGGGGCGCGTTGAGGATCTCTCCATCGCCGGCAAACAGGTGCCGGATACGCCAGAGTGGATGCTGCGCACCGGGCTGCTGTTCGAGCAGGGTCCTTGGCGCGCCGCGCCGCTGCTGCGCTACGTCGGACCGCGCTATGCTGATCCACAGAATACCCAGTCCGTGGATGGCTATTGGACGCTCGATCTGACCGCGAGCTGGACGACTGGTGATCTTGGCATGCTTCAAGGCGTGCGCGTCGGTCTTGAACTCAGCAACCTCTTCAATGAGGCGTACATCGGCGCGATCGACGCCCAGGATGATGGCTCAGGGACGGTTGGCTTCTATCCCGGGCCTCCGCGCAGCCTTGTGCTCTCGCTCGCGGCAACGTTCTGAGTGCAGCGCTGTCTCGCTGAACGATCGGCAACAGCCAATGATCCGTTGCTCGTGATCAACAACTAGCGGCCGCGCGCTCAAACCAAGCCACAACCTGGGTGAGATAGGCATTACCGTAAGTCCTTTCAAAACGCTGGGTTTCCTCCTGCTGCGGATCAGTCAGAACGCCAATCCGCTGCTGGATGTAGTCGGGAGTCAGACGCAGACCGCACTTGTGCTCGATGCAATAACGCCAGCTCTCGTAGCTTTGCGGAAAGAGTTCTTCCTCGTAGCGTGCAGAAGTGGCGGAGTCGAGTTTTGGTTCTTCAGTCATCAATCAGCGACTCGGATTCGTCTTGTCTTGTACAGATTTGCTGGGAAGTGCGCTGAAAGCGCAAGGGACTCTCAGTGCTCGGCCTCGCGCATCCAGACCGGAAACGGGTCGGGGAACGCACGCCACGCCAATGGACCAGCAGCGAGTTCGTCGTCATCTAGCAGACACGGATCGAGGCGGGCACGCATCGCCTCGACTTCCAGATTCTGTCCAATGAAGACGAGCTGTTGCCGCCGATCGCCAAAGACGCCGTCGAACTCCGACAGAATCCGAGCTCGCTGCTCCGGATCATCCGGCCAGTTCCGCTCCGAGACCGCCGACCACCACCAACCCGCCGCCCCGTGGCGCACCACCCCGCCCGCTTGCGACCAGTGTCCGGCCAAATCGTGACGACTGGCGAGCCAGAAGTAACCTTTCGACCTCAGCAGGTTTCCCGGCCAGTCCTGCTGCATGGCGTCGAAGAAGCGCTGCGGGTGAAAGGGGCGACGCGCCTCGTAGACGAAACTGGTGATGCCGTACTCCTCAGTCTCCGGGGTATGGCTGCCGCGCAGCTCGGCGAGCCAGCCCGGTGCGCTCGCCGCGCGCTCGAAGTCGAAGCGCCCGGTGCCCACGACCTCGGGCAGTGGCACCTGCCCGAATTGGGCGTCCAGGATTTCGGCATGGCGGTTGAGTTGGCGCAGGGCATGATGTAACCGCTCGCGCTCATGCTGACTCACCAGATCGGTCTTGTTGATCACGATCACATCGGCGAACTCGACCTGATCCACCAGCAGCTCAGCAAGGTTGCGCTGATCTTCCTCACCGAGCGATTCGCCACGCTCGGCTAGCTCATCGGCGCGCTCCAGATCGACCGGGAAATGGACCGCATCGACAACGGTGACCAGGGTATCCAAGCGCGCCAGGTCGGACAGACTGACACCCTGCTCATCGCGGAAGGTGAAGGTCTCGGCGACCGGCAGCGGCTCCGAAATACCGGTCGATTCGATCACCAGATAGTCAAAGCGTCCCGCCCGCGCCAGATCCGCGACCTCGAGCAGCAGATCTTCGCGCAGGGTGCAGCAGATGCAGCCGTTGCTCATCTCAACCAGCTTCTCCTCGGCGCGATTCAGGGCGACCTCCTTGCCCACCAGATCAGCGTCGATGTTGACCTCCGACATGTCATTGACGATCACGGCGACGCGACGCCCTTCGCGATTGTTGAGGATGTGGTTGAGCAGGGTCGTCTTGCCCGCGCCAAGGAAGCCGGACAAGACCGTCACGGGAAGCCGCGCATCAGTCTCTTGCATCAGGATGGGTTCAGCATTCATTCAAGGGTCCTACGATCAAAGGCGGGTTTTACCGGTCAGGCGCAGCGGGATGCTCGGATACCGACCTTAGCTCCGCCTGGGCTCGAGAGCGGTGTTGGAACAGACGGCGCGAACAGCGGTCCTTGCCAAGGCATCAAGCATCGAGACAGAAGAGCACGCGCAGGCCGTCCGGCGGCACCGCTGGCGAGCGATGCACCTGGCCGCGTCCGGCATTGCCCGGGAAGCACTCGCCCTTGAACAAGCCGACCCAGAACGGCTCCAAGGCGCGCGGTTGGGCGCCGCGTTGGATTTGCTCGTTTGGCTGCCGGCCTTCCAGTGCGACGCGATCGACCTCCTCATCGGGCAGCCACTCGGTTGCAGGCCCGCGATAGGTGCAGAGCAGGCGCAGGCGCGTGCGATCAACGTGGAAGCGCGGGCACGAGACATCATCGAGCGTCTCGACGCGGGCCGTGATTGGGCTCGGCCCCAGGGTGCGCGTGACCAGATCTGCGAATCGTTCGGCGAGCATGGCCATATCCGCCAGCCACCAGCCAAACCCTGCCGGCTCGATTCCAGCCTCCTGCAACTGCCCTTGCAACCGCGCCATGCACTGCGCTTGCGTTTCGCCGGCACTCAGCGCAATGCGCTCGTTCAGAAGCCGTTCGGTCGTCAAACCGGCGACCTCTCGCTCGATCTTGGGATCAGCCCGCCGCCGCCAGAGCGCAAGGCTGATTCTCGGATGAGCAATGTCGCGAAGCTGTTGAGCATCGTCGACCAGGATCACGCTAGTGAGCGTTGGCAGCAGCCTTGGCGCAGCGGAGTCGCCAAAGGGACCCGATGCGACGGAACCGTGCGGCGTCGTGAGATCGTTGAGCGCCATGACAGTCATGCTGTTTACTCTCCAATCAACCAATGGTCAATAATGCTATAACATAACTTTTCGGAAAGCCAACAATCCCGCTCATGAACGCTGAAACCCGAGTCGCAGAGACCCAAAAAGTGGCACCAAACGACGCGCAGTCGATCGCTGATGAGGACTACATGAGCCCACGCCAGCTGGCGTACTTTCGCCAAAAGTTGCTCAACTGGCGCGAAGCGCTCCACAACGAGGCACAGTCGACGATCGATCAGCTGCGTGACGACAGCCATCGCGATGTCGGCGACGAGATCGACCGCGCGACCCGAGAGGCGAGCCAGACGCTCGAGCTGCGCACCCGCGACCGGTATCGCAAGCTCGTGCGCAAGATCGACGAGGCACTCGCACGCATCGACGATGGCAGCTACGGGTATTGCGAGGAAACCGGCGAGCCGATCGGGCTGGCTCGGTTGGAGGCGCGGCCGATCGCGACGCTGTCGGTCGAGGCCCAAGAGCGCCGGGAGCTGCGTGAACGCCAGGCCAACCTGAACCACTGAGACCACGCCGATGACATCACCCCACCTTGAAACAGCGCTGACGCCGGTGACCCTGCTGACCGGCTTCCTCGGCAGCGGCAAGACCACGGTGCTCAACCAGCTGGTCCGCCAACCCACCCTCGCCCGCACCCTGGTCATCATCAACGAGTTCGGCGAGATCGGGCTCGATCATCTCCTGATGAGTCGGGTCGCCGAGGGCAACATGATCGAGATGAGCAGTGGCTGCCTGTGCTGCACCATCCGCGGCGACCTGGTCGAGACACTGCGGGATGCGCACTGGCGCTACCAGGTCGGCGGCGAATCGCGTTTTGATCGGGTTGTGATTGAAACCACCGGACTGGCTGATCCGGCGCCGATCATCCATACCCTGATGAGCGTGGCCGCGATCGCGCGTCGGTATCGTCTCGATGGCGTCGTGGCCACAATCGACCTGACCAGCGCCGAGGCGACGCTCGATGCGCAGCCGGAAGCGGTGAAGCAGGCGGCGATGGCCGATTGCCTGCTGCTGACTAAGCGCGATCTCGTCGAGCCGGAGCAGGCGGCAATGCTTGAGCAGCGCCTGCAGCGCATCAATCCGGCCGCGAGGCGTCTTGAGGCGCGGCACGGTCAGGTCGCCGCCGCCGACATCCTTGGGCTGGGTTTGTTTAGCACCAACGCCAAGATCCCCGATGTGGCCCGCTGGCTGAATGAGGAGGCCTATACACAGGCGCACGATCCCCATGCGAGCCATTCCCATCATGGCCCGCGGCAGGCTAACGCTGCGGAAGACTCAGGGCAGCACGATCATCAAGATCATGACGATCATCAAGATCATGACCACCATCATGACCACGGTCACGATCACGGCCATGCGCACGATGTGAATCGGCATGACGATCACATACAGTCGTTTGCCATCATCGTCGATCAACCGATCCCGGACGCCATGCTCGATGCCTGGCTCGATCTGCTGCTCGCGATGTGTGGTCAGGACATGCTGCGCATCAAAGGGATCTTGAACGTGCGCGGCCGCCCCAAGCCCATCGCCATCCACGGGGTGCAGCATCTGTTCTATCCACCCATCGAGCTACCGGGCTGGACGAGCGAAGACCGACGCTCAAAGCTGGTGTTCATCACGCGCAATGTCCCACGCGCCGTCATCGAGGAGACCTTGGAGGCGTTTCTCGCCACTTGGCCTGACTAGCGCAGCGTTGCTGCAGTGCTGGGCACTGTCGGCTGGGGCAGCCGACAGAATGCAGAAAATAGGCTGGGCGGACAACCGGAGATGGCAGCTCGCGTGCTGAGGGCTTACCGAGGCTGACCGACCCACGCCTGTCACCAAGAGAGGGTCTTCACCATCGGGTCGAACAGAATGCCGAGCACCAGGTCCGGATTCCCCATCTGAACGCCGTCGATGAAGTCGTCCTCGGTGAGGCCCGCCGCCTTGGCACAGGCCGGACACGCGATCACTAACCCACCATCATTCTCGAACGCCTGCAGCATGTCCTGAATGGACTTGCCCTGCTCCTTCATTAGTCCGTGCACGTGGGACAGTCGTTTCTTGTCGGCGAGGTAGATGCCGCGCACATTGAGCCAGATCGCCACCGGCTTATGGCCTCGTTTTAGCACGCGCTCGTGAGCGAACTGGATCGCCATGGCCGCCGCCCAGGTGTCATCGGTGGTCAGGTTGACGAACAGCCCGCCTTTGGCATCCTCGGCCTGGGCGTTCCAGGACAAGCCCGTCAACGACAGTAACAGGATACATGTCAGCAAGAACCGATTCTTCATCGCTCAATCTCCGGTTGGTTAAGTTGATCAGAAGCGGTAGCTTAACGCCGCGTACAGCGAGCGACCCGGGCCCGGCACAGCGGTGCCCCACTGCGGCTGATTCGGCGCCGGCGGAATGGTCATGGTGGTGCCCTGGCCAACATAGGCGCCGCCCAACGGCAAATCGTAGAAGCGGTCGAAGAGGTTCTCGACCCCCAGCTCCAGGGTCCAGCGCTGGGTCTGATAGCGGCTGCGGAGGTGCAGCAGCGCATAACCGGCCGTCTCGATCTCGTTGCGTACCTGCGAGAGGTCATCCTTGGCCGCGACAAACTCGCCTTCCAAGGCATTCTGCCACTGGCCCTTGGTCTGGGTCAGGATCAATGTCGCATTCAGCGGCATGATGTTGTAGAGATTGTCCCCGGTGTCCTCATTCTTGCCGCGCGTGTAGCTCGCCGCTAGCTGCGCGCTGAATGCACCATAGGGCGTGCCGCTCGCCAGCAGGAGGTCCGCGGAGAGGTCGACGCCATAAAGCTGGGCCGATTGATTGGCGTATCTGAGCACCGTGAAATCATCCACCACCGGCACCCTTCGCGGGGCATTGGTCGCCGCATCCCACTGCACCGCGTCGATGTAGTCCTGCACGTCGGTGAAGTAGGGGGTGATCCTGAGGCCCCAGCGTTGCTCGTCGGAATCATGCCAGTCGGCGGTGATGCTCAGCGTGCGCGCCACCTCCGGCTTCAGGTCGAGGTTGCCGATATAGCCATTGCCGTCGCCGACGAAGTTGTTCATCAGCGCGGCCATCTGCCAGGTCGACCAGGTATAGCGCTCGTAGAGGTTGGGCGAGCGGGTCTTCTGCCCCAGTCCAATCTCGTAGCGCTGCATGGCGTCCGGTGTGAAGCGCGCGAGCCAAGCGATGTCCCAGTTGTGATCGGTCTTGGAACGGGAGCGGCTGTTGAACAGCGCTGCATCGCGGGTTTGGTTGCCGGGACCGCCGGTCAGGGCAATCGCATCAACCGGAGCTAATATTCGAGGCCTCTGATGGTTTGCGTTTGCTCGGTGGGTCGGGATCTTCGAATAAGAGCTTGGCGAGATAGCGCTCATCCCAGCCGGCCTTCA
>PWTO01000269.1 GCA_003562815.1 Chromatiaceae bacterium
CCATGAGGTCGCCGCTGCGGATTCGGCTCGGGTCCAGGCGACCACCGGCACCCATGCTGCTGGCGATCGGGATCGCCGCATCCAAGGCCGCGCCGAGCAAGGCCAGCTTGCTGCTCAGGCTATCGATCGCATCGATGATCTGATCGAAGCCGCCGGCCTCGATGCGCGCCGGCAGCTCCTCGGCGCTCAAGAACGTCTCGATCTCAGTGACTCGGCAGGCCGGATTGATCTCCAGGATGCGGTGACGCATCACCGCGACCTTGGAGTGCCCTAGGGTGCTGTGCAAGGCGCAGAGCTGACGATTGAGATTGGACGCGGCCACGCAATCGCCATCGGCGAGAATCAGCTCGCCCACGCCGGCCCGCGCCAAGGCCTCGGCGGCGAATGCGCCGACGCCGCCCAGCCCCGCGACGAAGACGCGCGCGGCGCGCAGACGCTCGACGCCTTGATCGCCGATCAAGATTCGGGTACGGGCCGAGAGAGGATCGTTAATCGACATCCAGGCGCAGCAGTCGATGGGCGTTGGCCGAGGTCTGGGCGGCCAGCGCGGCGGGCGCCTCCTGACGTACCTCGGCGAGCGCGGTCAAGACCTCGGGGAGGTAGGCGGGGCTGTTGCGCTGATACTGATGCGAGGCAACGGTCAGGTCCGGCGCGTCGGTTTCCAGCACGATGGCCTCGGGCGGGAGTTCGGCGGCCAGGCGTCGCAGCCGGGTCGAGCGCTCGAAGGTCAACATGCCGCCGAAGCCAAGGCAAAAGCCCCGCTCAATGTAGCGGCGCGCCTGCTGCAGGCTGCCGTTGAAGGCATGGGCGATGCCGCCAACCACCGGCGTCTCGGTGAGCAACTGCAACATCTCCTCATGCGCCTTGCGCACATGCAAGAGCACGGGCAAGCGTGCGTCACGAGCAATGGCAAGCTGAGCGCGGCAGAGGTCGAGCTGGCGATCGCGATCGGCATCCTTGGCATGGAAATCGAGCCCAATCTCACCGACCGCGACCAGTGTGTCGGTGGCGAGCCTGTGCTCGAGCGCGGCCAGATCGCCGTCGCGATGGCGTTCCAGATAGACCGGGTGTAGGCCGAGCGCTGGATAGAGCCCATCATCACGCGCACAGAGCCCGAGCAGCTTGTCCCAGCCACCGGCATCGATGCCGGGGACGACGATCGCTTCGACCCCAGCGGCACGCGCGGCCATCAGCACCTCGGCGCGATCGGCATCGAAGTCCACAACATCGAGATGGCAATGGGTATCGACCAGGCGCATCGATCACGCCGGCTACGCGGATCGCTCACCACATCAGATCGTCCGGGATCTTGTAATCGGCGTATTCATCGTCGCTATCGTCGGGCTCTGGGCGATTGTGCACCAGCACCAACCCCGGCTCGACGGCCGCAAGCCGCTCGGCAACCGTCGCCGGCACCAGCTCGAAGAAGTCATCATGGCGCACGATCGCCAAGCGCCCATCGACCAAGTCTCGATGCTGGGCGGCGTTCACATAGAGCCGCTTGAGCGCCTGACCATCGGTGAAATTGTAGGCCCTGTCGCCCCCCGAGCGCGGGATGCGCTGATCGCGCACCAGTTGCCACAAGGCGATCTGCTCGGCCTTGCGCTTGGCCTCCTCATCGCGCTGGCGATTCAGCGCTTGATCACGCGCTCGTTTCTCGGCCGCGACCTGCTGCGCCTGCTGGCGCTGGGCCGCGTCCGGGGGTGCGGTCCCCGATCGTTTTTGCTTGCGTTTCTTCGACTTGGTGTTCTTGAGCTGCTGTTCGCTCGCCAGCCCGGCCTTCACCAGTTGGTCTTGTAAGGAGCCTGCCATGCCTTCTACTCTCTGACGCTGTTGAGCGGATTGTAACCGCTGAGCCCGACTGGCGCGCCCGCGCATCCGTGTTCCCGTTGGTTCCCAGGATGTGTCACCCGAGGCAGTTGTCTGAACAGCGCCTGAATCGACGGTATACAATCGCGCGCTGCATCCAAGGCTTCCGAATCTCAGGAGGCCCACCCGTTGCGTAGGAGCTAACGCTATGAACCGCCCTTTCACCACCCTCCGAGCCCTCTTGATCATCGCCGCCTTGGCCGCCGCCATGCCAGCGCTGGCGAGCAAGATCGGCTATGTCGATATGCAACGCGTCTTGGAAGACAGCGATCTCGGCAAGGCCGCGCAGGCCAATCTGCAGGAGCGCTTCAGCGGCGAGCAGCAGACCTTTGCACGCGAGGAGGCCGAGATTCGGCAACTGCAACAAACCCTCGAGCGCGATCGCCCGCTCATGAGTGCGGCTCAGGTCGAGAAGACCGAGCAGGAGATCGCGACCCGGATCCAGCAGTTCGAGGAAGCGTTTGCAAAAATCCAGCAGCAGCTGGCACGGGCGCAGCAGCAGGAAGGCCAAAAGATCCTGCAGCCAGCGCGTGACGCTGTGATCAGTGTGGCCAAGCAGCGCAAGATCAGCGCGGTCTTCGAGGCTAATCAATCGGGCGTGATTTATCTCGACGACGATGGCGACATCACCGACGATGTCATCAAAGCGATGAATGCCAACACCCACTAAGGCGCCGCTCGCTGCAGCTCGACCTGGAGCCCGACCCGATCGCGACAGACAATTCGTTCGCGCCTTGGTCAAAATCGGGCATTTTGCTAATTCAGATCAGCTCTTTCTGCCCCGACTAAGGGCATCTGATGAGCGCTGGTTTACACTGCTCACGAGGGCTCCTAAGCGCATCGCTCGGCGCTGCGCTGCGGCCCGGTGGGTCACCGTTCACTACGACATTGGCGCCGCCCTCGTGGCGCCGCCGTTCCGGAGGATCGCAAGCCGATGCTTGGAGAAATGCACGACGTGCTGCACGAGTTCCCTGAACTCGAAGGCAAGATCGACGAGATGCGCGCGAACAACGCCACCTTTGCTACGCTCATGGACACCTACGATGGGCTGGATGCGAAGGTCCGCCAACTCGAGGAACTCGGCACCCCGGTTGCCGATGAAACCATCGAGGATCTGAAGAAGCAGCGTTTGCTGCTCAAGGACCAGCTCTACGATCTGCTCCGCGCCTGATACCGCGCTGCAAACCAGCGGCGTGCGCGCGAACGCTCGTGCGCACGCCGCGAGCCACCCATGCGATCTCCTAAACCCTCAGCCGATCCATTGGACCGGCCTCGCAGTCGGCGTTTGCGCCCTCTGCTGCGTCTGCTCGGCTTCGCCAGACCCTATCTTTGGCGCCTGCTGCTCGCGCTGCTAGCCCTGCTGTTCGCTGCCGGCACGCTGCTGGCCTTCGGTCAGGTGATCCGCAATGTCGTCGATCAGGGACTGGCCAGCGGCTCCTCGGGGGCGCTGGATCGGGCACTCCAGATCTTCTTGCTCGTTGTGGTGCTGCTGAGCATCGCCGTCGGCCTGCGCAGTTGGCTGCTGAACTGGCTCGGCGAGCGGGTCGTTGCCGATGTGCGCCGAGCCGTCTTCGAGCGCGCGCTGGCCTTGGATGTCGGCTTCTTCGAGATCACCCGCACCGGCGAGGTCATCTCGCGACTGACCAGCGATACCGCGTTGTTGCAGATCGTGGTTGGCTCCACCGTCGCGATGGGCTTGCGCAGCGCCTTGCTGGCGATCGGCAGTCTGGCGATGCTGGCCATTACCAGCCCTCAGCTCACCCTCTTGGTCATGCTCGGGGTGCCGGTGGTGCTGGTGCCGGCCTGGCTCCTCGGCCATCAGGTGCGCAAATTCTCGCGGCTGAGCCAAGATCGTATCGGCGATGTCGGCGCCTATGTCGACGAGACCTTGCACGGCATCCGTACGGTGCAAGCCTTCTGCCATGAGCCCATCGACCGGGTGCGCTATGCCGAGAGGGTCGAAGCGGCCTTCGGCACCGCGATGCGGCGCTCGCTGAACAGCGCGTTGCTGAGCACGGTGGTGACGCTGCTGACCTTTGGCGCCATCGGCCTCGTGCTTTGGTTCGGTGGGCGCGAGGTGCTGGCCGGTCGCCTCACCGGCGGCGAACTCTCGGCCTTTCTGTTCTACGCCATCCTGGTCGCCGGCAACATCGGCGCGCTCTCGGACATCGCCGGGCAATTGCTCCGCGGTGCCGGCGCCGCCGAACGCTTGATGGAATTACTCGAGACCATGCCCGCGATCACGCCGCCGCGCCAGCCCAAGCGGCTGCCGCGGCCGGTGCGGGGGCGGGTCAGCGCCGAGCAGATGCATTTCACCTACCCGTCGCGGCCCGAGCAGGCGGCGCTCGCCGGCATCGATCTGGAGATCGCGCCGGGCGAGAAGGTCGCCTTGGTCGGTCCCTCCGGGGCCGGAAAATCGACCCTCTTCCATCTGCTGCTGCGCTTCTACGATCCGGATCGTGGCGGGCTGCGCCTCGATGGCGTCGATCTGCGCGACGTGGAACTGGCCATCCTGCGACGTCAATTCGTGATCGTGCCGCAAGATCCGGTGATCTTCGGCGCCGACGCGCTGGAGAACATCCGCTACGGACTGCCGGTCGATGAGGCGGCGGTCGAGGCGGCGGCCCGCGCCGCGCATGCGCATGAGTTCATCGCGCGTCTACCGAACGGCTATCGCAGCCACCTCGGCGAGCGCGGCGTGCGCCTTTCCGGCGGCGAGCGCCAACGCCTCGCCATCGCCCGCGCCATCCTGCGCGACCCGGCGGTACTGCTCCTGGACGAAGCCACCAGCGCGCTCGATGCCGAAAGCGAGCGCCTAGTGCAGGATGCCCTGGAACACCTAATGCACGGGCGCACCAGCATCGTCATCGCCCACCGCCTGGCGACGGTGCGCAATGCCGATCGCATCCTGGTCCTGGATCAGGGGCGCATCGTTGCCAGCGGCCACCACGAGGCGCTACTCGCCGAGGATGGCCTCTATGCCCGCCTCGCCGCGCTCCAGTTCCAGGCCTGAGTCAGCGTTTGCTGAGCAGCACCGCCACGAAGCCGAGCGCGGCAAAACCCGCCGCCACCGCATAGGTCCAATCGGCCCCCGCGTCTGACCACAGCAGGCCACTGATCAGGCTACCGAGCGCCCCACCGGCGCCAAAACTGATGCTATTGTACGCAGCTTGTCCCCGGCCCTGCGTCGGCCCTGGGAAGTAACGGTGGGTCAAGTGGATCGCCGAGGCATGGAAGACCCCGAAGGTCGCCGCATGCAAGGTCTGCGCGACGATCTGCAGCGCCACGACCTCGACAAAGAACCCGATCATGAGCCAACGCATCACCGCGAACGCCAGACTCGCGAGCATCAGCGCGTGGGCGCTGAAGCGCTCCAGTAACCAATGCATGCGCAGGAACACCAGCACCTCGATGGCCACGCCCAAGGCCCAGAGCGCACCGACGGCGGATTCCGAATACCCCTGCGCTTCGAGATGGATCGAGTAAAACGCATAGTAGGCGCCGTGACTGGCCTGCATCAGCAAGCAGGCGGCGAGAAAGAACAGGATCTCGCGGCGCTGTAGCAAACGCCACATTGGCGGATGTTCGAGCGCATCATGCCCCTGCGGTCGATCCGGGATCGCCAAGACGCTCAGCCAAACGCCGCCAAACAGCAGCAGCACCGCGATGGGCACCACGCCTGTGCCGGCCTCCTGTTGCCACCAGCCGACCCCAAGCACGACCAGGATAAAGCCGATACTGCCCCAGACCCGAACCTGCGCGTAACGGCTGACCCGCGCCCCCAGATGATTGAAGGTGACCGCCTCCATCAGCGGCAGCGGCCCATTCCAGAAGAAGCTCCACACGGCCATGGTCAGGGCCATGGGCCAGACGCCCTCGGACCAGAACACCGCACAGAAGCTCAATAGCGCCATCAACGCGCCGAGCCGCACGATCGGCATGCGCTCCCCGCGCCGATCGGCCACCGCGCCAAACAGATTCGGCGCCACGATCTTGGTGCCCATCAGGATCGCCATCAGCCCACCGATGGCGACCGGCTCGAACCCGCGCTCGAGCAGATAGGGCCCCCAGAACGGCACCAACGCACCGAGCGCGGCGAAGTGAAAGAAGTAGTAGCTCGAAAGACGCGCGTAAGGCATCGGCTTGGCCAGACGCGAACGCCGGCTCAGGGCGCTTGCGATGGGATCGGCGCCAGTGGCGGCACCACCTGGGCATTCTGCGCGCGATGCCGTAGCAGATGATCGGCCAGCACCAGCGCTAGCATGGCCTCGGCGATCGGCGTCGCGCGGATGCCGACGCACGGATCATGGCGCCCCTTGGTAATGAGTTCGGTCTCGGCGCCGGTGATGTCGATGCTGCGTCCAGGCAGCCGGATGCTGGAGGTCGGCTTCAGGGCCAGCCGGGCGACGATGTCCTGACCGGTCGAGATGCCGCCCAGCACGCCGCCGGCGTTGTTGGAGAGGAATCCCGCCGGGGTCATTTCGTCGCGATGCTCGGTGCCACGCTGAGCCACGCTGGCGAAGCCAGCGCCGATCTCGACCCCCTTGACCGCATTGACGCTCATCAGCGCATGGGCGATATCGGCATCGAGCCGGTCGAAGATCGGCTCGCCAAGGCCGGGTGACAGGCCCGTGGCGATGACCGTGACCTCGGCGCCCACCGAATCGCCGGACTTGCGCAGCTCATCCATGTAGGCCTCGAGTTCGGCGACCCGAGCCTCGCCGCCGCAGAAGAACGGGTTCTGCTCGACCTGCGCCCACTCGAACGCCTGATCGCCTGGAACGGGCAGCTTGAGCGGACCAAGTTGCGACAGGCACCCACGCACCTCGATCTGTTGTAGATGGCGCAGGCAGCGCTTGGCGATGCCGCCTGCGGCCACTCGGATCGCGGTCTCGCGCGCCGATGAGCGACCGCCGCCGCGATAGTCGCGCCGGCCATATTTCATCGTGTAGCTGTAATCGGCGTGTCCGGGCCGAAACCGGGTCGCGATCTCGGAGTAATCCTTCGAGCGCTGGTCCTGATTCTCGATCAGCAGCCCGATCGGCGCGCCGGTGGTCTCGCCCTCGAAGACGCCGGAGAGAATCCGCACCTGGTCCGACTCGCGCCTTTGCGTGGTATGGCGCGATCGTCCCGGCGCACGACGATCCAGATCATGCTGCAGATCGGCCTCGCTCAACGGCAGCCCAGGCGGGCAACCATCGACGATGCCGCCGATCGCCGGACCATGACTCTCGCCGAAACTGGTGACGACGAACGAGCGGCCGAAGCTGTTACCTGACACGGTTGGCGCTCAGTACGCAGGTGGCGGAACCAGATCCTGGCTGGAAAGCCAGGCGTTGCCCTTGGCCAGCACATCGCGGGTCAGGGTGCTGGTCGCCTGATGCAGTTGGATGCCGTTCAAGATGTACTCGTAACGCGCTGAGAGATAGTCGAACTCGGCCTGAAACAGATTGCGTTGGGCTTGTAGCACATCGACCTGGGTGCGGGTGCCGACCTCGAGACCGGCCTCGGTGGACTCCAGCGAGCTGCGCGCCGAGACGATGGCGGCTTGGCGCGCCTTGACATCGCTGATGCTAGAGAGAATGCCGCGAAACGCATCCTTGACCTGATTCATCACCACCCGACGCTGCTGGTCGAGTCGATCCTGCGCGGCGCGGAATTGGTGGCCGGCTTGGCGCGTCGAGGAGGCCACCGCGCCGCCCTGATAGAGCGGAATGTTGAGGTTCAGACCGATGAAGCCGGTATCGGCGTCGGTGCCGATCTCGCTACCGGAGCGCGAGAGGTCATAGCCGGCCTGCATATCGACCCTTGGATAGTACCCAGAGCGCTGAACCTCGATGTTCTTGCGCGCAGCCTCGGCCGAGGCCTTCGCCGCTGCGATGCCGAAGTTATTCGCCAACGCCGTTTCGGCCCAGACATGGATATCGTTGGGCTCCGGTGGCGTCAGCGGCAAACGCTCGCCAAGCCGCGCTAGGGGCACCCGCACCGGTCCGACGATGCGCCGCAGGGCTTCCCAAGCATTGTCCAGCTCGTTTTCGGCGGTGATCAGGTTCGCGCGCGAGCGGTCGAACGCGGCCTGACTGTCGTTGACATCGGTGATCGCGACCAACCCGACCTCGAAGCGTTGCCGCGACTGCTCGAACTGGCGTTCGTCGGCCGCTACCAGGGCCTCTTGCACGCGCACCAGATCCGAGGCACGCAGCACGTCGAAGTAGGCAACGGTGGTGCGCACCATGAGTTCGATGCGAGCATTGCGATACTCGGCCTCGGCCTGCGCGATGGTATCGTCGGCCTGGCTCAGGCGCATCCAATCGCTGCGGTTGTAGAGCGACTGCGAGACCACTGCGGAGACGTTGCCGCGCTCAAAGCTTTCATTGCGGTTGCGGGTGCCTTGGAACTCATTGCTACCACGCGACCTGCGGTCGGTGTATTCAACGTTGCCGGAAATGCCGAAGTTGGGCAGCAGTGGTGCGCGCGCCTGTGGCTTGACCTCGCGCGTGGCGTAGAAATTCTGTTCGGCCTCGCGTAGCGCCGGATCGGCCCGGACGGCGAGGTCGTAGATCTGCAACAGATCCTCGGCCTGTGCGCGTAACGGTAGCAGCAGCGGCAGGCACAGCAACGCGATTGGGGCTAGAGCCCTCCTGAGCGATTTCATCATCGTGTTCGGTCGTCTTCGTTGGAGTCTGGACGGCGTTCGACGAGCGGCCGTGCAATGGCGCCAGTATAGGCGAGCGCCGACATAGACCACAATGTCAGTGACGCCGCCTGCCGTCAATGCGAGCCGGCGATGCCAACTCGTTCCCCACTGGATACTGTTTGCTTATGACCAACGCCAGGATCGTCGACAGCGACTTCCGCCCACCCTGGTGGCTGAGAAATCCGCATCTGCAGACGCTCTGGCCCAAGCTGCGGATGCACCTGGGCTGGCGCGGCAGCGCGGGCCAAGCGCCGCGCACGCCGCTCGTGCGCCGTCGCATCGAACTCCCGGATGGCGACTTCATCGACCTGTCGCTGGGCGCTGGATGCGGGGGGCCGCGCGTGTTGATCCTGCACGGGCTCGAGGGTGGGCTCGACTCGCACTACGCCGCAAGTCTGGTCGATCGGCTCGCGCGCGACGGCTTCCAACCCGTCTTCATGCACCTGCGGGGCGCCAGCGGCGAGCCGAATCGGCTTGCGCGCTCCTACCACTCCGGCGCCAGCGAGGATCTGCGCGCGGTGCTCGAGGCGCTGGCCGAGGACGCCGAAGGACCACCGCTGGCTGCGGTCGGCTTCTCGCTCGGCGGCAATCTGCTGCTCAAGTACCTGGGTGAGTGCTGGAACGAGCACGGCGATGACGACCCGTTGCTCGATCGCGCCATCGCGATCTCGGTCCCCTTCGTGCTACGCGATGCCATGCTGCGGCTCGAACTCGGCTTTGCTCGCGTCTATCGCGGTTACCTGGTCAGCCGTCTTAAGATCGCCTATCGGCGCAAGTTCGCGAAACGGCCCGCCCCGCTCGCCGTGGATCTGGATCGGATCAAGGATTTCAATCAGTTCGACGACCAGATCACGGCGCCGCTGAACGGTTTTGCCGGCATCTTCGATTACTATCAACGCGCTAGCTGTCGCGGCTATCTGCGCCAGATCCGCACGCCGACCCTGATCATCCATGCCCTTGACGATCCCTTCATGTTCCCGAGCAGCGTCCCCTTCGCGCATGAGCTTGGCCCCGGCATCCAACTCGAACTGTCGCGCCATGGCGGCCACGTCGGCTTCATCGCTCAGCGCGGGGCGGGTTGCTCCATGGACTGGCTCGAGTCCAGGATTCTGCGCGCGCTGCGATGACGTCTAAACCTTGAGCAGATCGAGCGGCCCCGCGAAAACGCGGCCATCGTCACACCGGACGAAAACGACGATCTCGACCTCGAGGACGAAGCCGCAAATGCTTGATATGAAAGGCTCAATTGGTCGGGGTGAGAGGATTCGAACCTCCGGCCCCTGCCTCCCGAAGGCAGTGCTCTACCAGGCTGAGCTACACCCCGATACGCTGATCGAACGCCTGGGGAAGGCGTTCTTCTGTAGTGCTGTAGTGCTCTTGCGCGCGTTGCGGATGCTAATAGGTCCGCGCGACGGCGAAGTCGGCTGTCGCGGCCATCGAGTCCCGGCTAGGAGACTGTGGCACCGCGTTGAGTGCCTTTTTCGCCGCCTCGGCATGCCACCGAGCAAGCTCGATAGTATAATCGATTGCCTTGGTCTCGACAATGGCTTTGATGACATCCTCGATGTGCTGGCGCCCCCCCTCCTCGATCGCTTGGCGCAGAAGCTTGCGCTGCGCCTCGGTACCGACTTCCATCGCACGGATGACCGGCAGGGTCGGTTTGCCTTCATCGAGATCATCGCCAACCTGCTTGCCGATGGTGCCATCGTCGGACATGTAATCGAGCGCGTCATCGACCAATTGGAAGGCGATACCAAGATGCAGCCCATAACTCGCCATGGCCGACTCGACCTCTGCCGAGGTCTCGGTGATCACCGCGCCGAGCCGCGTTCCGGCCTCGAACAGGGTCGCTGTCTTGCGCTGAATCACCTCCATGTAGCGCGACTCGTCGGTCTCGGCGTCGTGAGCATTGAGCAGTTGCAGCACCTCGCCTTCGGCAATGCGTGCGGTAGCGCGCGCCATGACCTCCATGATGCGCAGATTGCCGACATCGACCATCATTTCGAAGGCACGGGCGTAGAGGAAGTCGCCGACCAAGACGCTGGCCTCATTGCCCCAAACGCTGTTGGCGGTATTGCGGTTACGGCGCAGCTCGGAGCCATCGACCACATCGTCGTGCAACAGGGTGGCGGTGTGGATGAACTCGACGATGGCCGCCGCATCGAGATGCCGCACGCCCGCATAACCACAGGCACGCGCCGCCAAGAGCACGAGCAGCGGACGCAACCGCTTGCCGCCACTGCTGACAATGTAGTGGCCAATCTGGTTGATGAGCACCACGCTGGACTGCAGGCGGTCGATGATGAGCGTATCGACGGCCTTGACATCGTCAGCCACGGGCGCTCGAATCTGAGAAAGATCCATGAAGCGGAGTCTACTGCTGATAAGGCCGGCGAATGCTAGGTTCGCGCTCGGCGACTGTCAAGGGGCGAAGCCAGGGATGGCGCATCGGCACAGCGTGCAATGGCTTGATCGCGTCTCTTTGACGCTCTGCGCGCGATCCGGCATACTAGGGGGTCTTGCGCGATGAGCTGGTCCTGCGAGCGGCGTCCTTCGGGGCATCAGCGCGCGGCCCCTCGCGCCCAGCCAACCCTTCTCTTTGCTCCGAGGCATCTCGACACCGTTATGTACGCAATCATCGAAACCGGCGGTAAACAGTACCGCGTCGCCGAGGGCGATCTCGTGACCGTCGAGAAGCTCGACGTCGATCAGGGCGCCACCCTAGATATGCCGCGTGTGCTGATGCTCGCCGACGGCGATTCGGTCCAGCTTGGCAAGCCGTATCTGGACGGCGCCCGGGTCACCGCCGAGGTGGCGGCCCACGGTAAGCATGACAAGGTGCACATCATCAAGTTCAAGCGGCGCAAGCACCACATGAAGCGGCAGGGGCATCGCCAATGCTTCACCCAGCTCAAGATTACCGGTATCAGCAACGGCTGAGAGGATTACACCATGGCACATAAAAAAGCAGGCGGCAGCTCTCGCAACGGTCGCGATTCAGAATCCAAACGCCTTGGCGTCAAGCGCTTCGGCGGTCAGACCGTGCAGGCCGGCAGCATCATCGTGCGCCAGCGGGGCACCCATTTTCACGGCGGCACCCATGTCGGTTGCGGTCGCGATCACACCCTGTTCGCGCTCAAGGATGGCGTGGTGCGCTTCGAGGTCAAAGGCCCGCGCAACCGCAAATTCGTCAGCATCGAGCCGCGCGAAACCCGTGCGTGAAATTCGTCGATGAGGCGGAAATCCGGGTCGAGGCCGGTGACGGGGGCAACGGGTGCGTCAGCTTCAGGCGCGAGCGTTTCATCCCCAAGGGTGGCCCCGACGGCGGCGATGGCGGCGATGGCGGTAGCGTCTACCTGATCGGCGATCCGGGACTGAATACCCTGGTCGATTTTCGCCAGGCGCGCCGTCATCGCGCCGAGCGCGGGCGCGATGGCATGGGCCAGAACCGCACCGGCCGTGGAGGACAGGATCTGTCGATCCAGGTGCCGCTCGGAACCCGCGTCTTCGATACCGAGACGGACGAATGCATTGGCGAGGTGCTCACCGCTGAGCAGCGCCTGCTGGTCGCCCAAGGCGGCTTCCACGGCCTCGGTAACGCACGCTACAAGTCGAGCACCAACCGCGCGCCCCGGCAGTCGAAGCCGGGTACGCCCGGGGAACGGCGCAATCTGAAGCTCGAGCTGATCCTGCTCGCCGATGTCGGGTTGGTCGGACTCCCCAATGCCGGCAAATCCAGCCTGATCCGGCAGGTGTCCAGCGCTCGCCCCCGGGTCGCCGATTATCCGTTCACGACCCTCTATCCCAATCTCGGCGTGGTCCGGCTCGGCCCACGGCAGAGTTTCGTCATTGCCGACATCCCTGGGCTCATCGCCGGCGCCGCCGAGGGCGCGGGCCTCGGCACGCGCTTTCTGAGGCACCTGGCCCGCACGCGCCTGTTGCTGCATCTGATCGACATCGCCCCACTCGAGGGCAGTCCGACGTCGCTCGAGCAGGTGCGGATCATCGCCGACGAGCTTGCTGCCCACGGCGAGGCGCTGGCCACCAAGGAGCGCTGGCTGGTCCTGAACAAGATCGATGTGCTGGACACTGAACTGGCCGCCGATGAGCAACGCACCCTGGTCGAAGCCCTGGGCTGGTCCGGGCCGGTCTTCCTCGTCTCGGCGGCTACGGGCGCCGGCACCGATGCCCTGGTCGGCGCTTTGATGCAGCGGCTCAACGAGATCGAGCATCCGCTCGACCCAAGGCGTGCCCCAGGTGCTAACGTGGGCGCCGACGCCTGGACCGACGACCAGGCCGATACCGGGCTCGACCCGCAACGGGACGCGGGCGAGGCCGACCCGGACGCCGCCAGCCGCTGGCATCCGCTCGACTAGCCTCCATCCGTTCAACTGAGCCTCCGCGCCCTCGCATGCTCCACCGCCAGCGCATCCCGCGAACCCGACGCTGGGTCGTTAAGATCGGCAGCGCACTGCTGACGCGCGACGGCGCGGGTCTTGATATCAAGGTGCTCGAACCCTGGGTCGCCCAGCTCGCCGCGCGTCGGCTCGCCGGCCATGATCTGGTGCTGGTCTCCTCCGGGGCCGTGGCCCAGGGCATGGCGCGCATGGGCTGGAGCCAACGACCGCGCGCGCTGCATGAGCTGCAAGCCGCCGCCGCCATCGGCCAGATGGGCCTGATCCGGGCCTGGGAGGCCTGTTTCGCCCGCCACGGCTTGCATACCGCACAGGTTCTGCTGACCCGCGACGATCTTGCCAACCGCGAGCGCTACCTGAACGCCCGCAGCACCTTGCGCACCCTGCTCGCGCTCGGCGTGGTGCCGGTGGTCAACGAAAACGACACCGTCGCCACCGACGAGCTGCGCTTCGGCGACAACGACACCCTGGCGGCGTTGGTCGCCAATCTGATCGAGGCCGAACTGCTGGTGCTGCTGACCGATCAGGACGGCCTCTTCGAGGCCGATCCGCGCACACACCCGCATGCCCGACTGATCGCCGAGACCCGCGTCGATGACAATCGGCTCGATGCAGTGGCCGGCGGCAGTGGCGGCGGTCTGGGCAGCGGCGGCATGGTCACCAAGGTGCGCGCCGCACGCCTCGCCGCGCGCTCGGGCTGCACCACCATCATTGCTTCAGGGCGCACGGCCGACGGCCTCGCGCGGCTCGGCCACGGCGAGCCTATTGGCACCCTGCTCACTCCGGTGCAAGAGCCGCAAGCGGCACGCAAGCAATGGCTGGCCGGCCATCTACGCGTGAGCGGCCGCCTGGTGTTGGATGCCGGCGCCGCGCGCGCGTTGCGTGAACAGGGCCGCAGCCTGCTCGCGGTCGGCGTCAAAGCGGTGCGCGGGCAGTTCAAGCGCGGCGAGGTCGTCGCCTGCGTCGATGAGCAAGGCCAGGAGATCGCCCGCGGGCTCGTCAACTATGACGTGCAAGACACCCTGCGCATCCAGGGCCAGCCCAGTGCGGCCTTCGTTGATATTCTCGGCTACATCGATGATGAAGAGCTGATCCATCGCGATAACCTGGTGTTGATTTAGCCTTCACTGATGAGCAATCGGCAAGGCGCTTGCCACCCCTGATCAAAATCCATACCCTTTATCGGCGGTAAACCGCGTTACCGCGCGCCGCCCACTATCGCAAGAGAGGACAGAGACCGATGCAAGCGACCACGGACCGCGCACGGTTCAACATGATCGAGCAGCAGGTACGCCCCTGGGAGGTGCTCAATCAGCGGGTGCTCGCAGTGATGCGCGCGCTTCCGCGCGAGGCCTTTGTCCCAGACGCGTATCGTGGCCTGGCCTATGCCGATATCGAGATCCCGCTCGGCGACCACAGCGCGATGCTGGCGCCCAAGGTCGTCGGACGTCTGCTGCAGGCCGTGGATGTGCAGCCGCACGAGACGGTGCTTGAGATCGGCACCGGCACCGGATACGTGACCGCCGCCCTTGCGCACCTCGGCGAGCATGTCTTCAGCCTCGAGATCGATCCGGCCTTGGCCGAGGGCGCGCGCGCGCGCCTTCGCGCCATGGCGCTCTCACACACTGAGGTGCATACCGCCGATGCCTTCTGCGGGCGCATCGACGGCGGCCCCTTCGATGTCATCGCGGTCACCGGCTCGGTGCCCACCGTCGAGCCCCTTGCGGCATTCGAGCAACGGCTCACCGATGGCGGCCGACTGTTCATCGTCGTCGGCGAGCCTCCGTTGATGGAGGCGATGCGCATCACCCGGATCGGCAACGACGTTCGCCGCGAAAGCCTATTCGAGACCTGTATCGCCCCGCTCGAGAATGCCCCGCTGCCAGAACGCTTCGCGTTCTGAGCGCTCCCTCAACCACTGCGAGGTGCGGGTTATGGAACAGATCACTCCCCAATCCCTGAAAGACCTGCTCGATAACAACAGCACGCTCGACGAACAGCGACCGCTGTTGCTCGATGTACGCGAGCCCTGGGAGCATGCCATCTGCCGCATCGACGGCAGCGAACTCTTACCGATGCGCCAGATCCCGGCCGCCGTCGCCCAGCTCGATCAGGCGCGCCCCACCATCGTCATCTGCCATCACGGCATCCGTTCACAGCAGGTCGCCCTCTTTCTCGACTACCAAGGCTTTCGCCGCGTGATCAACCTGCGTGGCGGAATCGCCGCGTGGGCGAGCGACGTCGACCCCGAGATGCCGACCTACTGAGCAGCGCCGCACGCGCTGCTTGATTCACCCCCCCCGCGAGGAGATCGTCATGAGCATCCATCAGGCCCCGATGCCGTTGTGCCAGGCCGCGTTCGCGCAGCTGCTGATCATCGATGCGCAGGAGCGCCTAGCCGCCGCCATGCCCGAGGACGTGCTCGAGCGCACGGTGAGCAACATCAACCGGCTCATCGGTGCGGCGCAGACCCTCGAGATCCCGATCATCTCGACCGAGCAGTATCCACAAGGGCTCGGCAAGACCATCGCGGCGATCCGCGAGCAATTGCCGGACAGCGCCGCACCCACCGAAAAGACCTGCTTCTCGTGCTGTACCGCCGCCGGTTTTGAGCGCGCGCTGACCGAGCAGCCCCAGCGCAAGCAGGTGGTGCTGGTCGGCATGGAGGCGCATATCTGCATCATCCAGACCGCCTCCGGCCTACAGCGCTGGGGCTATCAGGTCTTCGTCGCCGCCGATGGCATCTGCTCGCGGCATCCAGAAAAGGCCGAGAACGCCCTTGAGCGCATGCGCCACTCTGGCATCCAGGTCAGCAATACCGAGTCGGTCGCCTTTGAATGGCTCAGCGATTCTCAGCATGCGCAATTCCGCGAGGTCTCGCGCCTGTTCAAATAGCCGCTGTCGACCTAGCGTTCTGCATCCAGCAGCGCCAACAGGCGCTGCAAGGCACCCCGGTTGCGCTCGACGAAGGCAGCCCCCTGCTCGCCGATGCGAGCACGCTCGGTGGCATCGCCGAGCCAGGCCTCAAGCAACCGGCCCAGCGCGTCGGCGTCTGCGATCTGCACCGCCCCCTCCTCGGCAACCAACAGTCGGGTGATTTCGGCGACATTGAAGCAATACGGGCCGATCGCCACCGGGACCGCCAACGCTGCCGCCTCCAGCAGATTATGGCCGCCGACGGGCACCAGACTGCCGCCGATGAAGGCCGCATCGGCGGCGGCCAGAAACAGCGGCAGCTCGCCCATACTATCGCCCAGATAGACCGAGCAGGTGGCATCGCAGCCGCGCCCCTGGCTGCGCCGCACCAGGGCCTGGCCTGCGCGGCGGACCGAGGCCGCGACCCGGTCGAAGCGCTCCGGATGGCGCGGCACTAAGACCAACAAGACCTCGGGGAACACAGCCCGCAGCCGGCGTTGCACGGCGAGCAATGGCTCCTCTTCGCCCTCGTGGGTACTCGCGGCCACCCAGACCGGACGGTTCATTCCCCAAGCACGGCGCATCGCCTCGGCGCGATCGCGCAGGCTTGCCGGCAGCCGGACATCGAACTTGATGCTGCCGGTCACCTGCACCCGGCGCGCGTCGGCACCGAGCTGGATGAAACGCTCGGCATCGGGCTGGCTCTGCGCCGCGATCCAGGCAAAATGCTGGAGCGTGCGCGCGGTAAAATCGCCAACCCGCGCGTAACCCCGCGCCGAGCGCGGCGACAGGCGCGCATTCGCCAGGATCACCGGGACACCGCGCGCGGCGCAGACCGCGAGCATGTTCGGCCAAATCTCGGTCTCGACCACCAACGCCAGACGCGGCTCGACGCGCTGCAGAAAGCGACGCACGATCACCGGCAGATCGTAAGGCGTGAAGGCATGCTGGACGCGATCGCCGAACAGATCGTGCAACCGCCGAGCGCCAGTGGGCGTGGTCGTAGTGACGATCAGCGCCAGCGCCGGCTCACGCCCGAGCAGTTCGCGGATCAGCGGCTGCATCGCCTGCACCTCGCCCACCGAGACCGCGTGAATCCAGAGGTCTGCCGGGCGCGGCGACGCTCGCCAAACCCCAAGCCGCTCCGGCCAGCGTTGGAGATAGGCCGGATTGCGGTAGCCGCGCCAGAGCAGGCGCAGCAACACGAGCGGCAGCAACAGCGAGAGCAGGAGCGAATACAGGTAACGCATCGTCAACCGCCGCCTCGGACGCCGACCGCGCGCTGGCGGCGACGCAGTGTCACCTGAGCGCCAGCCCCGGAGTCGGGCGCCGACCGGGGCTTGGCAGTCATCGCGCATCCTCCGCCAGCAGCTCGTCATAAACCTTGAGATTGCCCTCGACCATTGCCGCGACAGAAAACGCCCGCCGCACCCGCTCGGCACCGGCCTGCCCGAGCCGCTCGCGCCGTGCCCGATCGAACAGCAGTGGACGAATCGCGTGCTGCAATGCAGCCTCATCTCCAGCCGGCACCAAGACGCCGGTCACCCCGTCTTCGACCGCTTCCGGAATGCCACCCACGCGGCTCGCGACGATTGGCACTCCCGCCGCCGCCGCTTGCAACAAGGACACGCCGAGTCCCTCCATCAGCGCGGGATGTACCAGCAACGCGAGGCAGGGCAACAGCTCGGCGAGGTCATCGCGGAAGCCGAGCAGATGCACGCGCCCGTTGAGCCCCGCCGCCTCGATCTGCCGCGCGAGCGCACCCGCAAGCGGCCCCCGACCGAAAAACACCACCTGCAAGCGCGGCTGCTCGGCGAGCAAGGCGGGGAGTGCCCACAGCAATCGCGCATGTCCCTTACGCGCAATCAGCTGCGCGACCACCCCGAGCAGCAGCGCATCCTCCGGCAGTCCGAGCCGCGCGCGGATCAGCGCCGGGCGACAGGGCTGGGCAAAGCGCTCGGCGACCACCGCGCTGCGCACCACGCGCAGCTTGGCCGCCGGCAGCCCTTCGCTCAGCAGCACACGCGCGATCGCCTCGGAGATCGCGATCACCCGATCGTGCAGCCGATACTTGAGCGCGACCAGCCAACGCGGCTCTGGATTATCGATCCGGCGTGTGTGCAGCACCGCCACCCCAGCCAGCCGCCCCGCAAGGCCGCCCATCAGGTCGGCGCCGATGCGACTGTGCAAATGGACCAGCGCTGGCTGTACGCGGCGGATCAGCCGATACAGGCGCCCGATCATCAGCACATCCAGATCACCGTGCATCGGCATTCCATGCACTTCGGCGAAGCGTTCGGCGCGCACGCCCAGCGCGCAGCCACGGCGGCAGGCGAGATGATTGTCGATGCCGCGCGCCGCGAGCCCTTCCAGCAGATAGAGGACCTGCTGCGCGCCGCCATAGAGGTGCGCCCCACCCTCGACGTGCAGCACCTTCATCCTGATGTTCGATCCATCGACAGATCGGCTTGATCCGCCTGATCAGGCCGATCTGCCCAACCGACCCGATCCGCCCGGCTCGCCTGTTCGGTCTGATCCAGCAGTTCGACCAGCGTCGCCATGACCTCGTCGATCTGAATCTCGCGCATGCAGGCGAAGGCGCCATCACAGGTCGGCCGGCGGCGGCAGGGCGAGCAGTGGCGCGAATGATAGAGCACGCGTGCGGCGGCGCTGCCGGTCTCGGTATAGGGACAGGTCGAGCCGAACAGCAGCACCGTTGGCCGCTCCAAGGCGATGCCCATGTGGCTGAGCCCGGTATCGACGCCGACCAGCAAGCGTGCGCGTGCAACCAACGCCGCCGCGCTCAATAGGCTGGTTGCGCCGACCAGGTTGACCAGTGGCCCACGGCTGCTCAGATCGGCGCGCGCTTCTGCGCCTCCCCCAGCGACGATCCCCCATGCCGCCTCACGATCCGCCGGCCCACCCAGCATCAGCGTCGGCAGCCCAAAGCGGGCGCGAATCCGAGCTGCCAGCGTCGTCCACCGCTCATCGATCCAATGTTTCTGCGGGCGCGTGGTAAACGGACAGATGATGGCATAGCCCGCGTCCAGTCCATGCTCGGCAATCAGCGCCTCGGCCGCCCATTCGGCCTCGCTGCCCGGATGCACCTGCAAGCGGAAGTCATCGGTTGGCCAGCCCAGACTGAACGCCAGATGACGGTACTCGGAGCTGATCCAATCGCTGTCCGGGCCGCGCCCGACGCAGCGCGTCATCAGCCACTGGCCACCTTCGCGCGCGTCCAGGCCGATGCGCGCCGGCGCACCGGACCAATGCACCGGCAGCGCACTCTTGAGCAACCCCTGTAGATCGATCGCCAGATCGAAGCGGCCCGCGCGCAGTGCCTTCACCGCCGCAGCCACCTCCATCGCCAGACCAAGGAGACGCCGCTGGCGCCAGAGCCGACGCCAGTGCGGAAGCGGCCACTCGATGACCTGGTCAAGCGCCGGGTGATGGGCCAGCAGCGGCGCGCACTCGGGCTGCACCAGCCAGGCGATGTGCGCCTGTGGATA
>PWTO01000127.1 GCA_003562815.1 Chromatiaceae bacterium
GAACGGGATCGAGATGGAACGCGACGAGAACGGCGCCCGTGGGATTTTCCTGCGGGCTTTGGTGGATTCGCCCATCCTCATCGAGGGTGCGCGTTAGCGTATGTTAACGAAACAGAATCAGCATCCCATACATCGACAAGCGCCAATCGCGGCCGCCTTCCGGGCCGCTCAAACCAGAACAGATTCAAGAGGCCTGCCATGACCGACTCCACCCACATCGCCGCCGTCACCACCGTCGACTTCGAGCGCATCGTCATCCAGGGCTCGTTCGAGCGGCCGGTGCTGGTCGACTTCTGGGCCGACTGGTGCGCGCCTTGCCGGCAGTTGATGCCCATCCTGTCGCGGCTGGCCGAGGAGTTCAATGGTCAATTCTTCCTCGCCAAGGTTGACACCGAGGCCGAGCAAGCACTCGCCGCCCAGTTCGGTATCCGCAGTCTGCCAACGGTGCAGTTGTTCAAGGATGGCCAGGTCGTCGATCAGTTCATGGGGGCGCTGCCCGAGGGACAGATCCGCGAATTCCTGTCGCGACATCTCAGCCGGGCGTCGGATCGCTTACTCGATCAGGCCCGGCAGTCGATGGCTGCGGGAGACCTGACCGACGCTGCGGCGCTGATCGAACGCGCGCAGCGCGAAGACCCGGACAATAGCCGGGTGTTCATCGCCCAAGTCCAGTTGCAAGCGGCGCAGGGCAATGCCGAGGACGCGCTAGCGCTGCTCGAACGTACCCCGCTCGATCTCGCCAACGATCCCGAGATCGCGGCACTGCGCGGGCGCCTCGCCTTCAGCGCCGCCGTCATCGATGCGCCGTCGGCCGAGGCGCTCGCCGCCCAGCTGGAGGCCAACCCCAACGCCAGCGCGGCGCGCTATCAGCTTGCGGCGCGTCAGGTACTTGCCGACGATTATGAGGCCGCGCTCGACAATCTGCTGACCCTATTGAAGCGCGATCGCCAGTACGGCGACGATGCGGCCCGCAAGGGGATGGTCGCGATCTTCGATCTGCTCGGTGGCGGTGAACTCGTGACCGGTTATCGGGCCAAGATGCTGAGCAGCTTGTATTGAGGCTGAGCCCGCCAGCGATCACAACCGCCGCCAAACCAAGCGCTCGAAGCCCAGCGCCACCACCGCGAAGGCGTGCAGCGCGTGCAGTCCAAGACGCTCGCGCAGCGTTGCGCCATAGTCGCGCGCCTGCGCGGCGGCCTCATCCAACTTCGCCGCGATCGCTGGCCGCCCGGCAGCGCGGCGATGTAGCTCAGCTTGTTGCGATCCATCGCCAGGTTCTCATCGAGCATGCGGTGCGGGTATTTGCCGTGGCGGCGCAAGGCATCGAGGAAGTACAGGCTCAGGGTCGGGTTGTAGAGGCTCTCGTTGGCCTCTTCGCTGAAGCGATAGCCGTTGTAGAAGGTGCGCATGGTCGCCAGCGCCTGTGAGGACGACCAGGCCGTGGCGTCTCGTTCACTCGTCGCCGTGGTCGAAGCCTCAGTCGGGGCATCGGTTGGAGCGTCTGCAGGAGCGTCAATGGGCGCTGCCATCTCCGCCGCAAGCTGCTCGAGCACGACGCCGACTTCGGCCTCGGTGAAGCCGCACAGATCGTTGAATTCAGCGTCCAGATCGATGTGCTTGGCGACGTTGTAGCCGCTGGTCATGTCGCCCAGGACCACCGGCGACACGCCGGTGATGAACACCCGATCCAAGCCCCATGCCACAGGCGGCGGCCTTGACCGCCTTGAAAACGGTTTTGAGCAGGCCTTCGCCGTACAGCAGCGCCTCGTAGCGTGACTGACTGCCGAGGCGCTCGGCCATCAGCACCTCGTTGGCGAAGTTATCGTATTCGTCGATCAGCAGATAGAGCGGGTGCGGGATCACCGAACAGCGCCTCGAAGTCCTCAGCGCGCCTTAGATCGTAGTAATGCTCCAACATCGACAACAGCAGGCTTTTGCCGAAGCGCCTCGGGCGCAGAAAGATCAACTGCCGACCGGCCGCCTCGAGCGCAGCGATGCGGTCGCTGCGACCCTGATACCAATAGCCTTCCCGCCTCAGGGTGCCGAAGTCGCTCAGGCCGTAGGGAAACTGCATGGGGTCCGCCTCTGCATGATGCGTCTGGCCGCAGGCTAGCACAGGAACGGGCCGATGCCTGGCGGAACAGGCCCTGGCGGGCAGGCTGCGCTCGATCTATGCCTCTCGGCGAGGGTTGAGGTTGATCTCCAGAGGTTCGCTCAAACAGTCGAAAGACGTCCAAGGATGCCCTTCCCAGCGCAGGCGCTGCCACAGATGCGGATGCGGATGCGCTGAACCGCAGCCCGCGACACCGGCAACCGCTAGCAGTTCACCTTGAGCGTCGAGCAGCAGCGGCATATAGGGGCGCAGCCAGGACGGGATGCCGGCCTGTTGGAACAGGTGCTTCAGTGAACGACTCGGTCGGTTCAAACGGCGGCAGCGCAAGCCCGGTGACCCGAATACGCCAGGTAACCCGAACACGCCAGACGACCCGAAACAGACTCTCATCGGTTGCCATTGGCTCGATACCGCCCGCCCCGCGTCATCGACCTCGAGGCTGAGCGTGCCCAGCCCCTGAGGGAGCCGAAGAGGCTTCCGACCATCCCAACGCAGCTCACCCTCGGGGCGTGACGGCAGAGGCGCAAGCGCGAACAAGTCATCCCGATAGCGGCGCAGCTCACACCCTTCCCAGGCGACCAACGGGCTTGCATCGGCCCGGGCCGAGAGGACATCGCTCAAAATCGTCTCCAGCCGCGTCGCAGCCGGCGGTCTCACTCCGTGCTGGGCCAGCCAGCGCCGCAGCAACGCGCGCGCACGCTCGGGCGCCAGTGCCGATAAGCGAGCGGCCGACAGCGTCCCTGGTCGCGAGCCGGCGACCGTCGGCAACCGCTCATCGGCCATCGTATCGATCAACGCGGCAGCCTCGGCGCAGTGGGAGGCGCTGCGGGCGATGGTAGTCGCCGCCGAGGGCCAGCGCTGGCGCAAGACCGGCATGATCCGATGGCGCAGCAAGTTGCGATCGAAGCCGAGATCCTCATTCGACGGATCCTCGATCCAGCGCAACCGATGCTGCTCGGCGTAGGCGCGCAGATCCGCCTGAGCGCATCCGAGCAGCGGGCGGATGAGCACCCCCGCCCCCAGCGGGGCGCGCGCTGGCATCGCCGCCAGGCCATGCACGCCGCTGCCGCGCAGCAACGCGAGCAGCAGGGTCTCGGCCTGATCGTCTCGATGCTGCGCGGTGGCGAGCCAATCGCCAGGCCCCAGGCAGTCGGCAAAAACACGCTGGCGCGCTGTGCGCGCGAGCGCTTCGAGACTTTCGCCCGGCGCGCGGTCGATCTGGACCTTGCGCTCGTGGTACTCAACGTCGAGCTGATCACAAACAGCACGGCAGTGGCGCGCCCAGGTGCCAGCATTGGGATGCAGGCCATGATCAATGTGGATCGCGCTCAGTGTGAACTCAAGCGTCGCGCGCAGCGCGACACAAGCATGCAAGAGCACATGGGAATCGCAACCACCGCTGTAGGCGATCCAGAGCCGCGCCGGGCGCGGGTCTTGGCCGAGGATGGCGCGCAGGCGATCGGTCGAGAACGCGGGCACCTGTTGATCACCCTGTAGCAACGTATGGCAACGGCTCAGGCTCACATGATGCCGCGCGTCGACGATGGCGGGTCCACGCGATCAGCGCACTTGGGACAGGACAGTGGCCCAAACGCCAAAGCGCCCCACAGAAGCGCGACGATCAGCTCTTGAAGCGACCGTAGCCGCGCAAGCGCTGGTAACGTGCTTCGACGATCTCATCGAGCGATTGACTGGAGACCCGTGCCAGCTCGTCGACCAGCACCATCTTCAGCGAGGAGGCGGTATCGTCGACATTGCGGTGAGCACCGCCGCGTGGCTCTGGCACCACCGCGTCCACAAGCCCGAACTCGTAGAGACGATCGGAGGTGATGGCCATGGCCTCGGCGGCGGACTGCGCCTTCTCGGCGCTCTTCCACAGGATCGAGGCGCAACCCTCGGGCGAGATCACCGAGTAGGTGCTGAACTGGAGCATGATCAGTCGGTCGCCAACGCCGATGGCCAAGGCGCCGCCGGAGCCGCCCTCGCCGGTCACGGTGACGATGATCGGCACCCGTAGCCCGGCCATCACCTGCAGGTTGCGTGCGATCGCCTCACTCTGCCCGCGCTCCTCGGCGCCGACGCCGGGATAGGCGCCCGGGGTATCGATGAAGGTCAGGATCGGCAGCCCAAACCGCTCGGCGAGTTGCATCAGCCGCAGCGCCTTGCGATAGCCCTCGGGCCGTGGCATGCCGAAATTGCGTTGGATCTTCTCCTTGGTATCGCGGCCCTTCTGCTGGCCGATCACCATCACCGCCTGTCCCTCTAGGCGCGCCAAGCCACCAATAATGGCGCGGTCGTCGGCGAAGGCGCGATCGCCATGCAATTCCTGGAAACCGTCGAAGATGCGATCGACGTAATCAAGGAAGTATGGGCGCAGCGGATGGCGCGACAGCTGCGAGATCTGCCACGGCGTGAGCGACGAGAAAATCTGTTCGGTCAGTGCCCGGCTCTTGGTCTCGAGATGCGTGATCTCATCGGCGAGATTGATGCCATCCTCATCGCCTGGCGCATGGCCAGCGAGATGATGCGCACCGAGCGTGGCACCGATATGCCGCAGCTCTTCGATCTTTGCCTCAAGCTCGGCGACCGGTTGTTCGAAGTCGAGAAAGTTCAGGTCCATGGGGCGGGGATTCTACGTGAAAGCAGGGGGTCGGCGACAGCCGGGTTTTTTCGATTCCCGCAGACACCACAGCTGCGGATCGGATATTCTCGGGGCTAGGCGCCTTCCAGTCGATCGACATCAGCAGCCGTATGACACCACAACCCGACTCTCGCTACATTGTCCTGATCAGTGTCCACGGACTCATTCGCGGCCAGCAACTCGAACTCGGTCGCGATGCCGATACCGGTGGACAGACGCTCTATGTGGTCGAACTCGCGCGGGCGCTGGCCCAACGCGATGATGTCGATCGCGTCGATCTGTTCACCCGGCTCGTCGATGACGACCACGTCAGCGAGGACTATCGCCAACCCATCGAGGACATCGGCCCGCATGCCCGCATCGTGCGCATCGAAGCCGGCCCGGCTGAATATCTGCCCAAGGAACAGCTCTGGGACTATCTGGATACCTTCGCCGACAACATGCTCGGCTTCCTGCGCGATCAGGACATCGCGCCGACCCTGATCCACAGCCATTACGCGGACGCCGGCTATGTCGGCACCCGCGTCTCGAACCAGCTCGGCGTACCGCTGGTGCATACCGGGCACTCGCTCGGGCGCGTCAAGCGCCGCCGGCTGCTGGCCTCGGGCGTCAAGCAGGAGGTCATCGACGAGCGCTATAACATGGACCGGCGCATCGATGCCGAGGAGGAGACGCTCGGCGCCGCCAGTCTGGTGGTCACCAGCACCAGCCAGGAGATCCAGGAGCAATACGGGCTCTACGATCATTATCAGCCCGAGCGCATGTCGGTGATCCCGCCCGGCACCGACCTGACCCGCTTCCATCCAGC
>PWTO01000011.1 GCA_003562815.1 Chromatiaceae bacterium
CCCGCGCCCCGGCGTCTGGGGCTTCGCCTGCCTCGGCGCCGGCCCGGTGAAGGAGCACGAAGGCAAGGAGCTGTCCCAAGACGCCGTGCTCTGGATCAACGCCCGCTCGCTCGACTGATCCGTTCGTACTGACGCACTCGTCTCCACCCCCTGATTGAGCCGCCAACTGGCGATCCAAAAGCAATGTTGACTATTTTATAAATAGTTATCATTTGCCACTTTGTTACATTAAGGAGCCTTATGATGCCATACTCACCCCGGCCTGATCGGCAGGCGCTGCCGCAGGCCATCGCCACCGCCCTGCTACCCGTTGCCATGCTGCCGGCTGCCGTGCTCGCTAGCGAAGTCGTGCGGCTGCCGCGTATGGATGTGGTCGGCGTGTCTGAGCAGGAAATTTTCGCTCAGCCAGGCGCCGTTTACATCGTCACTCCAGAAGACATCGAAACCTTACAGCCCCGCTCTACGGAAGATGTCTTGCGCCGCGTCCCTGGCGTCTATGTCAAACCTGAAGAAGAAAGCGCGGTCGTCACCAATATCAGTGTCCGCGGTCTTCCTGCCGGTGACTACAAGACCCTGGTGCTCGAAGATGGCGTCCCCATTCAACCCGGACTCTTCGTTGGCAATACCCGCTACTACAATCCGCGGATACAGCACATTGAAGGCGTCGAGGTGCTCAAAGGCGCCTCTTCACTGCGCTATGGCCCGAATACCATCGGCGGTGTCATCAACTTCCAAAGCAAAATGCCTGAGGATGGGGTCTCCTTCACCGGCAAAATCGGCAGTTGGAACACCCGTGAAGCCACGGTTGAGCTGGGCGGCAGTAGCTCCACGGGGGAATCTCGTTTTGGCTTGATTGCGACGCGCACCGAGAGCGATGGCTTCATGGATAAGGGCTATACGATGTCCGATGTCATGGTCAGAGCCGGCACTGCGATCGGCGATAACCAATACGTCGGCGTGAAGTTCTCGTATTATGACAACGAGGCCAATATCTCCTACCGCGGTCTGTTTCCTGATGCGTATAAAGCGGGGAAAACCTTTAATCCGGCACCGGATGACTGGTTTTTGACCGGGCGCACGGCCTTCGATATCAACCACGAGTGGGATATCACGCCGTCCATGCGTCTGAAGACCCTGCTGTATTGGAGTGAGATGTATCGTGATTATTGGCGTTATCTTCTGGATAGCGACAACCCCACGATCATCAATGCCGATGGTTTTCGGGTGTGGAACTACAGTGACACGGTCCAAGGCAATAACCGCTCATTCGAGCGGGTGGGCCTCGATTCACGCTTGACAATCAATCACTCGTTGTTCGATATCGACAACGAAACCGAGTTGGGCGTGCGTCTGATGCATGAAGAGATGGTGGAGACGCGGCCTCGGGCAAACCGGGCAACACCGCGCAATGCCGAGGGAGCGCTGCTGCGAAACCGCGTCGATTCCGGCGAAAGTCTGGCGCTCTTTGCCCAAAATCGCTTCGATGTCACCCAACAACTCGCGCTCCTTGCAGGGCTGCGCGCGGAAATCTACGAGCAAAGTCGGAAAGATCGGCGTACTCCCGATCCGGCCGATACGTTCTCCAATACTGAGTTTATGCCAGGGGTAGGCGTGACCTATTGGTTGACACCCTCTGCTCAGGTCTACGGCAGTGTCTATCGCGCCTTTGCGCCGCCCTTGGTCGGCAGTGTGATTGGTGGCGACGACACTCCCACCGAAGCCGAAAAATCATGGAATATCGAGATCGGTGTGCGCGGTGCCAACGGTCCTCTCCGCTATGAGGCGACGGCCTTCCAGATGGACTTCTCCAATCAGGTCGATCCCGGCGTGTCCGGGATTCGCGCACCCAACGAGGGCAGCGCCCTGATCCAAGGTTTTGAAGGACTCTTAGGATATGACTTGGGCAATGGCTTTTCCTTGGCCGGCAATGTCACCTGGATACCCACTGCCGAGTACGGCGAGGATCGTCCTGGCGTTGCCGAAAAAGGCAACCGCCTCACCTATTCGCCAGAGTGGATGGCCAATCTCGCACTCGAATACAGGTCCGGCCCGCTGCAGGCTGCGTTATTAGCCAATCACACCGGCAAAGTCTATGGTGACGGAATGAATAACAAGGCGTTGACGACCGAAAGCAGTGGCGTCTGGGGCGGTGAGGTGCCCAGTTATCAAACCCTTGATTTGACCGCTGAATACGCGCTCAATGCTCAGTTCAACATCTTCGGTGCGGTGAAAAACCTGACCGACGAGCACTATATCGCGGGTCTGCGTCAGGGCATCTATGTCGGACCCGAGCGCGCCTTCGAGCTTGGCCTGCGCTACAGCTTCTAAGCGGGCATTCAGCCAGGACCAGCTTGACCTTGACTCACGGCACCGGCGGACCACGGATGTCAGCCGGCGTTAACATGTTTTTGAGATCGGTTCTTACTTGTGCTATGCTTCTTTTTCAGATTCAGACACTCTTGCCCTCAACATGAATGAGACCGAGACCACCCCCGACGACGACGCACCACTGCCCAGCGACTTGAGCAACGTGGAACCGCTCCCCGACTTTGAGGCCGCGCCCAATGGCGCGGGCTTGGAGGCGAGCGACGCCGCCGGCCTGGTGCCCGAGGCGGTGGCGGACCCAAGCACCGGGGGCGATGCTCTGCAACAGTCCCTGGCATCACTGAGCGACCTGGTCGGCACCGGCGGTCCGGTGCTGGCGATCTTGGCAATCCTCTCGATCATTGCGATGACCATCGTACTGGCCAAGCTCTACCAGTTCGCCCGGCTGCGGCTAAACGCCCAAGAGCCGGTCAACACCGCCCTCGCCTGCTGGTCGCGCGGCGAGGCCGAGGCGGCCTTGCGCGCCCTCAAGGACAACCGACAACCGCGCGCGCGCCTGCTCGCCCAAGCGATCGCCGGCTTGCGCCACATCAAAAACCAACCGCCCGCCGCCCTAGATCTGTTGCGCGAGGAGCTAACCCGCGCGGCCAGCGCGCAGCTCGAACAACTGCGCGCCTGGTTGCGCGCGCTTGAGGTCATCGCCGCGCTGAGTCCGCTGCTCGGGCTGCTCGGCACGGTCCTCGGCATGATCGAAGCCTTTCGGCAATTGGAGGTGGCCGGCAGCCAAGTCGATCCGGCGGTGCTCTCCGGCGGCATCTGGCAGGCGTTGTTGACCACGGCGGCCGGACTGAGTGTCGCCATCCCTGTGGTCTTTGTCCACAGTTGGCTAGAGCGCCGAGTCGAGCGCTGCGCGCATGGCATGGAAGATGCGGTGACCCGCCTCTTCACGCACGCTTTCCTGCCGCCGCTCGCCGAGGATGCGCGGTCTTCACCAGAGACCGAGGCCGCCCGCACTCACCCCTCGATGCGCGATGAGGATCATCCACTCAGGCAACGGGTGCTTGGTGATGCGGCTTGAACGACCTCCACGGCGCCGCAATGCCATCGGCTTGACACCCTTGATTGATGTGGTGTTCATCCTGTTGCTGTTTTTCATGCTCGCCTCCTCATTGACGCGCCTGCACGCGGTGGCGTTGCAGTCGCAGTCAGCCGACGGCGAGCCAAGCGGCACACCGTCGGCGCTGCTGCTGCGCGTCCAGGCCGATGGCGCACTAGACCTAAACGGCGACCCCCTCGCCACCGACGAACTCCAGGCCGCGCTCAGGTCTCGGCTGACGCAGCGACCGGATCTCAGCGTCATCGTGCAGCCCGCCGATGAGGTCAACCTGAACGTTTTGCTGCATGTGTTCGACCAACTCGCCGAGGCGGGCGTTCCCATCTTGCGACTCCAGTGAGAATCAGGAGATCCCAGTGAAGAAACCCATGCGCTTTACCCGCCCGCGCGCCCCGATGGAGCAGGAATCGTCGCTGATCCCGCTGATCAACATCGTCTTTTTGCTGCTGATCTTCTTCATGATCGTCGGCACCATTACCCCGCCCGATGCGTTTCCGATCGATCCGCCGGTGTCGCGGCAAAGCCGACTCGAGGAGTCCGACGCGCTACAACTGCTGATCGATGCCGAGGGGCGCTTCGCCTTGGACGGCGAAGTGCTGGCACCGGACCAGCTTGAGGAGCGCCTCCGGGAGCGGCTCGCCGAGCAGCGCGCGGCACAACGCGGTGCGCCGTCGTCCGCCGATGCACAGGCGGTTGCGGCTGCCGCTTCCGATGCCGATGCGGCGGAGGCCATCGCGCCGGTGCTGCATCTCAGCCTCAAGGCGGATGGCGCGGTGGCGATGAGTCAACTGCGCCCGCTACTGGCGCAACTGCGCGCGCTTGATGTCGAGCGTGTGCGTTTATTGACACGTCAAGACTGAGCGAACGATGGAACTCCGTCCCCGCCATTGGATCATCGCCCTGTTCATCGCCGGGCTGTCTCACGCCGCATTGGTTTTGGCGTTGATCCCAACACCCACCGCGCCCGATCAAGAGGCGATCACCCTCATGCTGGATATCGGAACCGGCGGCGATGGCAGCCCGGAAGGCGGTGACGGCGAGGAAGCCGGTGCCGCTGGCGCGCTCTCGCCGAGTGCCCCGGCGGCGGCCGTGCCTGCTAATGCCGACAGCGCCCAGGCGACACCTGCCCAGGCGACACCTGCCCAGGCGACACCTGCCGCGCCTGCGGTTCCAGCCACGCCAGCTTCCGTCTCGCAACCGGCCAAGCCGGTCGCGCCAACGCCCAAGCCCGAACGAGCGCCGACACCGCCAGAACCTGACAGGGTGAGTGCGCTGCCGGAGCCCAAGCCGGAACCGGAGCCGGAGCCGGAGCCGGAACCGGAACCGGAGCCGGAACCGGAGCCTGAACCCGAGCCGGAGCCAGAGCCTGCACCACGCCCCACCGCCCCACCGACACGCACGTCAAGTCCCGAGCGCGCGGATGCGAGCAGACAACGCACACCGCAGGCGGCACCCGGCAGCGGCGGGCGAGCCACAGATGGCAGCGGCCGTGGTGCTGGACGCGGGAAGCAGGGCAGCGGCACGGGACGCGGCCCAGGCACAGGTCAGGGCAGCGGTGGAGCCGATGCTTACTACAGCGAACTCGCCCGCTGGCTCAATCAGCATAAGCGCTACCCGACCCCGGCCCGGCGCATGCGCCAGCAGGGCACGGTCAGCGTGCGCTTCACCATCGATCGCAATGGGCGCTTGCTCTCGCATGAAATCCTGAGCAGCTCCGGTCACGGCCTGCTCGACCGCGAGGTCAGCGCCATGCTTGAGCGTGCCTCGCCGATGCCGAGGATCCCGGCGACCATGGATCGTTCGCAACTGACCTTGACGCTACCGATCACCTTCAATCTGCGCTGATGCGGTACCGCCACAGCGACGCAAGCCTGTCTTGCGAAAGTAGCCGTTGTGTCTGGGGGGCGTTTCTCAGTAGACTGATGCAGCACAGCGTCTATAGGTTTTTAGGAGGAACGGTCAACTGTGGACATCGTACATTTCGGCAGCGACGATATCGAAAATACCCTTGCCTCGATGAGTGAGCAGGATCTTGACAATTTGGCGTTCGGCGCGATTCAGCTTGACGCCAGCGGCAACATCCTCC
>PWTO01000255.1 GCA_003562815.1 Chromatiaceae bacterium
CGCGTATTTCAATGCCTATTTTTTGCAACGAGACTACCATCGAGCGACGTCGTATTTGAGCCCGTCCGCGCAAGGCGTGGGTACCGGAGTGGATGAAGTCGTCTACACGGAAGCGGCGTTTCGCCGCATCTACGCGCGGGATTTCCAACAGGCACCCAATCCGATCCACTACGAGGAACGCTCGAGCCACATCGCCGTCCTCTCTGCCTCAGCCGGCATCGTGACCTGCGAATTCGACCTGAGCACGATCATCGAAGGCCAGGCCCTCAAGCTCAATCATCTGCGCGCCTCCCTGGTGTTTGCCAAACATGGCGCGCGCTGGCTGATCGAGCACATGCATCTGTCGTTTCCGTCCACGGATCATGAGGCGGACGAGTCCTATCCGATCAAAGAACTCGAGGGGCGCAATCAGGTTCTGCAAAGACTCGTCGAACAGCGAACCCAGGAACTCCAGGCGGCGCTGACCGAGATCAAATACCTCGCCAACACCGACAAATTGACGGGCATCCCTAACCGCACGAAGATCGACGATGTGCTCAACCGTGAATTGCAGCGCGCCGAGCGCCACCAGTGCCGGTTCGCGCTCATTCTGCTCGATATCGATCACTTCAAGCGTATCAATGACGAATTCGGCCACCTGACCGGCGATCGCGTGCTCCAAGAACTCGCCAGCCTCGTCGCGCAACGCGTGCGTCAATCGGATACCTTCGGGCGCTGGGGCGGCGAGGAATTCGTCGTGCTCTGCCCGGAAGCCGACCCCGAGACCGCTTATTTCGTGGCCAACACCCTGCGGCAACAGATCGCAACCCATTGCTTCGGCGAGATCAACCACGCCACCGCCAGCTTTGGCGTCACCACCTATGCGCTCGGCGATACGGCGGAGTCGATCGTCGCGCGCGCAGATGTGGCGCTCTACAGATCCAAACAAGCCGGCCGCAATTGCGTCACCCTCGCCTGAGGTCGATCCGGCTCGCTGCCGCTTCCGAGCCTGTCATCCGCCGCGCTTGCGATCGGCTATCCGTTCCACTGCTCGTCTCCAGCCTCAGCCGAACACCTGCTCGCGCAGCCGGCGCAACACCCCGAGATCGACATACGCAGCCCCGCCGAGGTCACCGCGCGAGGCGCTCGCCGGATCGCCCGGCTCGCCGAGCTGATCGACGACGAGCGTCGCGCCGCCGAAGTCTTGGGTTTCCGTGTAGGAGCTGGTGGTGACCAGCAGCGCCTCGAGACCGGCACCGAGCGCGGAGCGCACGCCGTTCTCGGAGTCCTCGATCGCGACACAGGCCGAGGCCGGCAGGTTCAGTTGCGCCAGCGCCAGCTCGAAGATGTCCGGCGCCGGCTTCTTCTCGCGCACCACGTCGCCGGCGGCGATGACCTCGAACCAGTCCACCAAGCCCAGCTGCGGCGCGGCATCGAGCAGCGCGGTGACGTTCTCCGGCGTGGTGGTGGTGGCGATCGCCAGGCGCACGCCCGCTTCGCGCGCCTCGCGCAGCAGGCGCAACACGCCTGAGCGCAGCGGAATCCCGCCTTTGCCCAGCCGCGCGACATAGTGCTCGGTCTTGCGCCGATGCAAGTGCGCGATCAGTGCATCGATGTCCGCATAGGCCTGCTTGTCGAACGCGAACTCGGGCCGGTACTGGGCCAGATAATGGCGCATGCGCTCCTTGCCGCCGGTCACCGCGAGCAGCTCGCCGTAGCGCTCCACCGACCAGTGCCAGTCGAGCTCGGCCTCGGCGAACGCGGCATTGAAGGCGGGGCGATGACCATCGCGTTCGGTATCGGCCAGGGTACCATCGACATCGAAGATCAAGGCGTGGAGACCCGTCTGCATCAGGGATTCCTTCATCGGTTGGAAAGCGTCATGGGCGGGCAAGGTTAGCATAGGCGACGGGCATGATTGGCACGCGCGGCGCTTGTCGCGACCGAAGCGATCTGCTAGAAGGAGCGGCTTCGATTTCACAAGACCGCGCCAACGTCGCCTGATCGAGGGCCGGTTTCAACATGGCACCGTCTCCGGGAGCACATCATGGCTGAGACAGACAAGAAAGGCGCACGAGCGCTCGGTTTTGAGCCTTATGCCGTCGCACAGGATGAGGAGTACATGAACGCGGACCAGGAAGAGCACTTCCGGGGGCTGCTGCTGGAGTGGAAGCGCCAGCTCATGGAAGAGGTCGATCGCACGGTCCATCACATGCAGGATGAGGCCACCAACTTCCCCGATCCGAACGATCGGGCGACGCAGGAGTCCGAGTTCAGTCTGGAGCTGCGCACGCGCGATCGCGAGCGCAAGCTGATCCGCAAGATCGACGAGGCGCTCGAACGCATCGACGATCACGACTATGGCTACTGCGAGGCCTGTGGGGTCGAGATCGGCGTGCGGCGGCTCGAAGCGCGGCCCACCGCGACGCTCTGCATCGACTGCAAGACGCTCGACGAGATCCGCGAAAAGCAGCGCGGCTAACCGAGACCGGCGCGGCCGCCGCCGCGCCGGTCTGCGCCGAACCGATTGCTTCATGGACGCCCAGCCGTCGGCCCCCTATCGAGGACGTTTCGCCCCTTCGCCGACTGGGCCTCTGCACTTCGGCTCATTACTCGCAGCCGTCGGCAGTTTTGCCGATGCGCGCGCGCATCGAGGCCAGTGGTTAGTGCGCATCGAGGATCTCGATCGCCAGCGCGCTGTCCCCGGCGCCGACGCCTGGATTCTGACGACGCTCGAGGCCTTCGGCCTGTTCTGGGATGGGCCCGTGCGCTATCAGCATCAACGCACCGAAGCCTATGAAGCGGCCTTGCGGCACTTGCACGAGCGCGGCATGACCTATCCCTGCGCCTGTACCCGCCGTGAGATCGCCGCTGCCGGCGCGGCAGGCCCAGAGGGGCCGATCTATCCCGGCACCTGCCGTCTGGGACTGGCGCCGGGACGCTCGGCGCGCGCCCTGCGTCTGCGCGTGGCGGATCGCCCCATCGAGGTCATCGACCGCGTGCATGGGCGACAGCGGCACAACCTCGCTACCACACTCGGCGACTTCATCCTGCGCCGCGCCGATGGCTTTCATGCCTATCAGCTCGCGGTGGTGGTCGATGACGCCGAACAGGGGATCACTGAGATCGTGCGCGGTGCCGACCTGCTGCATTCGACGCCGCGCCAGTGCTATCTGCAAGCGCTGCTGGGGCTACCGCGCCCAGGCTACGCCCATCTGCCCCTTGCCCTTGACGAGGCGGGGCGTAAGCTCTCCAAATCCCTCGGCAGCCTCGCGCTCGATCCCCAGAACCCTTTGCCCGCCCTGCAACGGGCTTGGCGCTTCCTCGGCCAAGCCGCCTTGAGCGAGCCTCCCGGCGCGGTCGCGGATTTTTGGCGGCAGGCCATCCCGCGCTGGTCGCTCAGCGATGTGCCGCGCGGCGCCGCTCACCCTGTCACGATTCACATAACGGAGCGTTTTTAATGATTTCACTAGGCATCATCGGCGGTGGTCGAGGTGGATCGCACATCCTCAACCTGATCGAAAACATGCGCGATATCCGCATCGAATGGATCGCCGACCTCGATGAACAGGCACCCGCGTTGCAAATAGCCCGCCGCAAGGGCATCCGCACCATTACCAATTTCACCCCCGAGGTCAGCAACGAATCCCTCGAATTGGTGATCGAGGTCACCGGTAACGACAAGGTTGCCGCGCTCTTGAACGAACACAAACATCAGCGGCTGTCGACGATCGATGCCACCGGCGCCCTGCTGCTGGTCAACATGGTCAAGGAACGCGAACAGATGCTGGAGCAGTTGGCCGAGAAGTCGCACCAGCTCAACGACAGCATGACGACACTGGAGAACAACGCCGTGCACATCGAGCATGCGATGAAGAATTTGTCTGCAGAGGCGGACACCTTGACGCACAATGTCGAGAACCTGAATGCCGCCACACAGGCGGCTAACCAGTCCGTCAACGACACCTACAAGATCCTGGAGTTGATCGAAAACGTGGCGCGCACGACGAACATGATCGGCCTCAATGCCGCCATCGAGGCGGCGCGCGTCGGCGAGGCCGGGCGCGGCTTCGCGGTGGTTGCCGAGGAAATCAGCAAGCTCGCCAAAAGCACCACCGAATCGGTGCGCAAGATCAGCAATAACGTCAAGCACATCGTGCAATCGATGGACACCATCCACAAGGATGTCGCCTCGGTCGGCGAGGCCACCCAGAAACAGGCGCAGGCCAAGGAGGAGGTGCTCGGCTCGCTCGACGCCCTGACCTCGATTGCCGCAACCATGAAGACGATCTCGGAGGACTTGATCCACCTGCAGCGCTAGCGCGAAGCTACCGCCTGCGTCATCGCGCGTTCACCAAATCCGTCTACCCTGACCGACCACCCCTGCGCTTCGGAGAGACCTATGGCCACCCATCCCACGATGACCACCGCCGCTGTCGATCAGTCGCTGCTCGAGAAGCTCGACGCCTACTGGCGCGCTTGCTGCTATCTGGCGGTCGGTATGATCTACCTGCGCGATAACCCGCTGCTGCGCGAACCGCTGCAAGAGGCGCACCTGAAACAGCGCCTGCTCGGGCACTGGGGCTCCAGCCCCGGCCTGGCGTTCATGTATGTGCACATGAACCGGCTGATCAACGCCCACCGGCAAGAGGCGATCTTCCTCGCCGGCCCCGGTCATGGCGCACCCGGCGTGCTGGCACCGGTGTATCTCGAGGGCACCTACTCCGAGATCTACCCGAACAAGAGCGAGGACGAGGACGGCCTGCGCGCCTTCTTCAAGCAGTTCTCGTTCCCCGGCGGCATCGGCAGCCATTGCACGCCGGAGACCCCCGGCTCGATCCACGAGGGCGGCGAGCTGGGCTACTCCATCTCGCACGCCTTCGGCGCGGCCTTCGATAACCCGGAGCTGCTGGTCACGGTCGCGGTCGGCGACGGCGAGGCCGAGACCGGACCGCTCGCCACCTCCTGGCATTCGGCCAAATATCTGAACCCGATCCGCGATGGCGCGGTGCTACCGATCCTGCATCTCAACGGTTACAAGATCAACAACCCGACCCTGCTCGCGCGCATCCCGAACGAGGAGCTGGCAAGCCTGATGCGCGGCTACGGTTGGACGCCGCACTTCGTCGAGGGCGATGAGCCGATGACCATGCACCGGCTGATGGCCGAAACGCTGGAGACCTGCTACGCCGAGATCAAGGCCTGCCAAGATCAGGCCCGCACCAGCGGCAAGGCCAGCCGCTGCCACTGGCCGATGATCGTGCTGCGTACGCCCAAGGGCTGGACCGGACCGGAAGCGGTCGATGGGCGCAAGATCGAAGGCTCCTGGCGCGCGCATCAGGTGCCGCTCTCGGGCCTGCGCAACAACGCCGAGCACCTGCGCCAGCTCGAGGCCTGGATGAAGGGCTACAAGCCCGAGGAGCTGTTCGACGACAGCGGCCGGCTGATCCCGGAGCTGAAGGCCCTCGCGCCACAAGGTCCGCTGCGCATGAGCGCCAATCCGCACGCGAATGGCGGCCTGCTGCGACGCGCATTGCGACG